>NZ_CP006942.1:2290000-2393449 GCF_000521605.1 Mannheimia sp. USDA-ARS-USMARC-1261
GAGAAATCTAAAATGAACGCAAGTGTTTTTTGCAAAAAATTTTAAAAAAGATCTTTTTTGAAGATATTTAATACAAAGCGATCGTTTTATCAGCAGAATTCATAATGTTTGCAAATTTCTTTGTAAATTCGACCGCTTGTAAAAAGATAAAAAAGACCATCTTTATGTAAGATGGTCTTCCAAAATTAGATCTGCACTACAGCGATGATCACTAGGATTGTATATAAGATAGATAATCCATAGAAAATCACATTACCCGCCGGTGTGTGAACTTTCAGATCGTGCAAGCCGTGATGGATACGGTGCATACCCGCCCACATTGGGAAAATAGCTAATGCCATAATAGTCAGTTTTCCGATGCAAGTATGGGCAAAAGCAATAATATTATCAGGCGAAACTAATCCAAACGGTAACAATAAGCCGATAATAAAAATTACTACAGGAAAAAATAATGCACTAATCATACCGCCAGCACTAAAGAGTAACCAGACAGGTGGTTCATTTGAACGTTTTGGGTTTTGATCTAAACTCATTTTCTTCCCCTTCTTAAATATAAACTAAGATTAATGCAATTAAGCTAATTACACCTGTTGCAGCCCAAAGAATGTTTCTTCCGACAGAAACCGGTAGATGTTTACCTTTTACCATAACTGACATCACTTCAGGTGTCATTACATAAAGTGTTGCCGCGTGGTAAAACATTGCTGCAAGCGAGATGATATTTAGTACAACCACAAATGGATTTTGTAAGAAATCTACAAAGTCGGTTGCGAATGTGCCTTTACTTAATGCAACTGCACCATAAAATAGTACGATACAGAACCAAACCGTTGGAAGACAGGTCGCTTCACGCACCATATACATTTTGTAGAAATCAAGTTTTTTCCACCAGCTTGCTTTCATTCCTCGAACATAAGGTCTACGTTTTGTTGCTGACATTTCTTCCTCCTATCTCGGTTTGATCATTGAGATAACATAATCTTTTGCACTTTCTAGCTTGCCTTGGTTCACGGCTGAAGCAGGACCAACGTGTTTCGGACAAACTTCTGAGCAGTAGCCCACAAAAGTACAACTCCACACCCCATTTTTACTGCTGAGCAATTTCATTCGCTCTTCACGTCCGTTATCACGGTTATCCAGGTTATAGCGATGAGCTAATGTAATTGCCGCAGGACCGATGAACTCAGGGTTTAAACCAAATTGAGGGCAAGCTGCATAGCATAAACCACAGTTAATACACATTGAGAATTGACGATACTTCTCTAACTGTGCCGGTGTTTGTTTAGTACGCTGACCTTCCGGTGCTTTGTTATCAATCACATAAGGTTTAATTGCCTCAATGCTATCAATAAAGTGGCTTAAATCCACTACTAAATCACGCTCAATCGGGAAGTTAGCAAGCGGTTCAATTCGCATAAAGCCGCTGTAATCACGTAAGAATGTTTTACACGCCAGTTTTGGTTTACCGTTTACCATCATCCCACAAGATCCGCAGATCGCCATACGGCAAGACCAACGGTATGAAAGCTCAGGCTCAAGCTCGTCTTTAATGTAACCCAGTGCATCTAATAGTGAAGTTTGGCTATCATAAGGCACTTCATATCTATCTAAATGTGGCTCGCTATCTGATTCCGGATTGTAGCGTAGCACTTCGATGGTCATTTTATCTAAATTTGCCATTTTACTGCTCCTTCTCTATTGTTGTGCTTGAGCTTCTGCTGCTTTTTTCGCTTTTTCTTGTGCTTCCGCTTCTGCACCGTACACACGTTTAGCTGGTTGTGATTTAGTAATCTTCACATCGCTATATTTAATGGTTGGTGTACCATCTGCGTTATAGAAAGCCTGTGTATGTTTCAAGTAATTCACATCATCACGTTCAACATAATCTAAACGTTGATGTGCACCACGAGATTCTTTACGTTCCACCGCAGAGCAAGCAATAGACTGAGCAACATCTAAGATAAAACCTAACTCAATTTTATAGAGTAAATCGGTGTTAAACACGCTTGATTTATCTTTCACACTAATATTTTTATAACGCTCTTTTAACTCTTGGATTTTATTCACAGTAGCTTCCATACTTTCTTGTGTACGGTAGATACCACAACCTTCTTCCATTGCATCGCCCATTTGGTTACGAATATCAGACCAAGATTCATTACCTTCTTGATTTGCCAACGTATGTAAACGAGCCACAATATCTTTTGCTTGAGCATCAATTTGTGGTTGATTACGAGAAGTTACTTCCAACGCACGGCGAGCTGCATTTTCACCCGCAACTTTACCAAATACCACTAATTCTGCTAGGGAGTTAGAACCTAAACGGTTTGCCCCGTGTAAGCCTGATGATGCACATTCACCTACTGCAAATAAGCCTTTAATTGACGTTTCTGCATTCATATCCACTTCAATACCACCCATTGTATAGTGAACAACAGGACGAACTGGAATTGGAGCTTTCGCAGGATCAACGCCTTCATAAGCTTTCGCTAATTCGCAAATAAACGGTAAACGTTCAAGTAAATATTTCTCACCTAAATGACGTAAATCTAAGTGAACTACATCAACACCTTTTGCAGTTTTTAAGGTATTGCCTTTACGCCACTCTTGCCAGAACGCTTGAGAAACTTTATCACGCGGACCTAATTCCATATATTTGTTTTCCGGTTTGCCGATTGGCGTTTCAGGTCCTAAACCGTAATCTTGTAAGTAGCGATAGCCATCTTTATTCACTAAGATACCGCCTTCACCACGACAACCTTCCGTCATCAAAATACCGGTATTCGGTAAGCCGGTTGGGTGATATTGAACGAATTCCATATCACGCAAAGCCACACCGTGACGATACGCCATTGATAAACCGTCGCCGGTTACAATACCGCCGTTAGTGTTGAAACGATAAGTACGGCAACCACCACCAGTTGCAATCACAACTGCATTTGCGTTGATTTGCACTAAAGTGCCTTCCATCATATTCATCGCCACACAACCGCGAGCTTCGCCATTGTCGGTTAAAATATCTAGTACGAAATGTTCATCAAAGCGGACAATGTTCGGATATTTAATCGAAGTTTGGAATAAAGTGTGTAAGATGTGGAAGCCGGTTTTATCTGCAGCAAACCAAGTACGCTCAATTTTCATTCCACCGAAACGGCGAACGTTTACTTCACCGTCTTCACGGCGACTCCACGGGCAACCCCAACGCTCCAACTGTGTCATTTCAATCGGTGAATGCTCCACAAAATACTCCACAATATCTTGCTCACATAACCAGTCGCCACCGCCCACTGTATCATTAAAATGATTATCGTAAGAATCGGTATCTTTAATTACAGCTGCTGAGCCACCTTCTGCTGCCACTGTATGGCTACGCATCGGGTAAACTTTTGAAATTAAAGCAATTTTCAGATTTGGATTTGCTTCAGCCGCTGCAATGGCAGCACGCAAGCCACCACCGCCGGCACCGATAATCGCCACATCAAAATTAACACTTTGCATAATGCACTCCGAAAGTTAAATAAACTTATTCATTAAAAGTGGTTCTATTTTGCCACTATTTAATCAATCAGATAAGCCGTTTTTACAATTTATTAACATAAAAAATGCGATTTTGTGATCTACCTCAAAAAAGGTAACTAAGCATAACAAAGGTATTGAGAATGGCTCTTAATTGGAGAGTTATAAAGAGAAAATTTCTAATGTTTAAAATGAGAAAATATAATTTGTTGCAGAAAAGTTAAAAAACTTGCTTTATTTTTTCTTGCTCAGTAACTAGGGCGATACGTTTTTTTAGGCTAAAATAGTGATACATTTTCAAGCGGTCATTTTTTATGAATAATTTACAACTCGATAACATTGATTGGCAACCTACCGCCTCAATCCCTCATCTCATTCAACGTGCTAAAATTATTGCTGAATTGCGTAAGTTCTTTACCGATCGTGGCATTTTAGAAGTAGAAACCCCAATTTTAAGTGAATTTTCGGTTACTGATGTACATCTTTCTACATTCAGCACACAATTTTTATCGCCGTTTAGCAGCGAGGCGAAAACACTCCATTTGATGACAAGCCCTGAATACCATATGAAGCGTTTGCTTGCGGCAGGCAGCGGTCCGATTTTTCAAATTTGCAAAGTGTTCCGTAATGAAGAAGCGGGCAAACGCCATAATCCTGAATTTACAATGTTGGAATGGTATCGTCCGCATTTTGATATGTATCGTTTAATCAATGAAGTGGACGATTTACTACAACAGATTTTAGATTGCGAACCGGCGGAATCTTTTAGCTATCAATTTGTATTCCAAACCCACGTTGGGTTAGATCCGCTCTCTACCCCTAAAGCCCAATTAGTCGAAAAAGCAAGAAAACACGGTTTGCAATGTGAAGATGACGAAAATCGTGAAACCTTACTGCAATTTTTATTCAGTGAAGTAGTAGAGCCAAATATCGGACAAGATCGTCCAACAGCGGTTTACCACTTCCCTTCATCTCAAGCCGCGTTAGCACAGATAAGCTCGGAAGATCACCGTGTTGCCGAGCGTTTTGAGTTTTATTACAAGGGCTTAGAACTCTGTAATGGTTTTCACGAATTAGACGACGCAAACGAACAAATCCATCGCTTTGAGCAAGATAATTTACAACGAGAAAAAATGGGACTTGAACCACAACAGCTAGACGTGCGTTTCCTAGCGGCTCTCAAAGCAGGTTTTCCAAACTGTTCGGGGGTCGCACTGGGAGTAGATAGGCTCTTAATGCTTGCGATGAATGCAAAGAAAATTGAAGAGGTCATTTCTTTCGGTATCGAAAAAGCCTAGTTTTTTTATGGCATTTTGTTATTTGCAATTTGCAAAAAAATCAACAAATATGACCGCTTGTACACTCTGTTTTAGGAAAGCAAAATGAATATTTCAGGCACATTACAAGGTTGGCACTATGCTCTGCTGTGTTATTTGACGTGGGGAATGTTTCCGATCTATTGGTATCCGATTAATCAATCGGGAATGCCTGCCGAGCAAATTTTAGCTCAACGGGTGGTATGGTCTGCCGTGTTTGCCATTATTCTATTGCTGATTTTCCAACAGGGGCGAGCAGTAATCAATGCCTTCAAACAGCCTAAAGTGCTGGGAATCTTCTTCCTTTCTTCTTTTATGATTGGCTTGAACTGGCTGGCTTATTTGTGGGCGATTACTAACGAGCATATTTTAGATGCCAGTCTCGGCTATTTCATTAACCCTATCTTGAATGTATTTGTTGGCTATCTGGTACTAAAAGAACAATTAAATAAGGCTCAATTACTTTCTGTTGGTTTTGCGATTGCAGGCATTTTATGGCTGGCAATTCCTGCGGGACAAGTTCCTTGGGTAGCACTCATTTTAGCTGCCAGTTTCTGTATTTATGGGCTGATCCGTAAACTCGCCCCAATGGAGCCATTATCAGGCTTAGCCCTTGAAACCTTGCTGATGTCGCCTTTTGCAATAACCTACCTTTGCTTTTGTTATAACCAAAACATCTTAGTATTCGGCGAACTCAATAGTTTGCAAATGACGGTACTACTCTGCTCAGGGGCTGCCACCACCATTCCACTACTTTGGTTTGCAATGGGGGCAAGACGCATTTCAATGTCTTTACTCGGTATGTTGCAATATATCTCACCTTCATTACAATTTTTATGTGGCGTGCTGATCTTTAATGAAAAACTCTCTGCCGAACGTTCGGTTGGCTACATTTTGGTTTGGATTGGTGTCATTATTTTCTTACTCAGTATGAAAAAAACCAGAGCAAAAGCCCAACACTAAAAAGCATTAAATATTTCGTTTCGGCAAGCCTAATGCAGCAAAGCCTAGCAACGGCAAATAGGCACAGACTTTAAAAATAGTATCTAAGCCGTATTCGTCAGCAAAAAAGCCTAATACGGCAGCACTTAAGCCGCCAATACCAAACATTAAGCCAAACATTGTACCTGAAATCAGCCCAACTCTACCCGGCACCGCTTCTTGAGCATAAACCACCATTGCCGAAAACGCTGATGACATAATAAAGCCGGCGAAAATCGCACATACAATCGTCCAAAACAAATCGGCGTGAGGCAATAATAACGCAAAAGGTGCCATTCCTAAGAAAGAGAACCAAATTACCGCATTTCGTCCGATCTTATCGCCAATCGGTCCGCCGGCAAAAGTGCCTGCTGCAACAGCACCTAAAAATACAAAAAGATAGAGCTGTGCAGTTGCCATATTCAACTGAAATTTTTCCATTAAATAGAAGGTAAAATAGTTGCTGAGGCTGGCGATATAAATAAACTTCGCTAACATTAATAAGGCAATAATTAATAATGCTCTGGCTAATAACTTGCCGTGCAAACGTTGCTGAATATGGTTTGATGAAACAAATAATGGCTTGGCTTCATATTTCACCCAACGACTCACTTTATATAAAATCCACAATGCTAATAATGCAAATGCCACAATCCAAATCACTGCATTTTGCCCTTTAGGCACAATAAATAACGCAACCAAGAGCGGACCTAACGCCGAGCCACTATTTCCTCCTACTTGGAAAAGCGACTGAGCCGTGCCAAATTTACCGCCTGATGCCATTCTAGCAACCCGAGAGGCTTCAGGGTGAAAAGTGGCTGAGCCAATACCCATTAAAGCCGCCGCGATCAGCAATACTCCAAAGTTGGGAGCGAAGGCAAGTAAAAGCACAGAGAAAAGGGTGATTAACATACCTATCGGCAACAAATTCGGTTTTGGGTATTTATCGGTATAAAGCCCGATACCCGGCTGAATAATAGATGCGGTAATTTGGTAAATTAACGAAATCATACCGATTTGAGCAAAACTCAGTTGATAATTTTGTTTCAGCATCGGGTAAATTGAGACCATTACCGCCTGAATTAAATCATTCAGCAAATGAGAAAGGGAGATCAAAAGTAAAATGGGTAAAACCATTTTGGGAGCACTATGTTGTGTATGCATTGTCTTTTTGTTTTTATAAATAAAAAATATTCTACTCACAAATAATGAATGTGCAAGCGGTTGCTTTTTACGACTTTTTTACAAAAGTTATGCTTATTACAAATTCCACCTAATTTGTCATTTTTATAACTTTTTGCTATATTCGGACTCCTGAATAATAAATGATAGAGGTAAATACCATTGGATTTCATCAAAAAATTACAAACAGGAAGTACCTTTAAAGCACCTATCTTCCTTCCTAGTGTCTTTTTTGTCGGCTTTGTGGCGATATTCTGTATTGTCTTTCCTCAGACTGCACAAGCCTCCCTTGATGCAATTAAAAATATCCTTTTTAAAAATTTTAGTTGGTTCTACATTTTTGCCGGCTCAATCTTTTTTCTGTTTCTGATTTTTCTTTCTGTCAGCCGCTTAGGCGATATTAAATTAGGGGCAGATACTGATGAACCTGAGTTTAGTTTTGGCTCTTGGATTGCGATGCTATTCGCCGCCGGTATGGGTATCGGATTAATGTACTTTGGCGTTGCTGAGCCGATTTTGCATTATCTCAAGCCTGTACACGAAAATTTAACGCAAGCAGAACGAGTAAAAGAAGCGATGGTTACTACTTTCTACCATTGGGGAATTCACGCGTGGGCAATTTATGGCGTAATCGCCCTCGCTCTAGCTTACTTTGGTTTTAGATACAAATTACCACTTACGGTTCGTTCCGGCTTTTACCCACTACTAAAGCACCGTATTTCAGGCTTTTGGGGACATACGATTGATGTTATCGCCCTTTGTAGCACTATTTTTGGTTTAACTACCACGCTCGGCTTCGGGGTTATGCAAGTGAGTGCCGGCTTTAATAACTTAGGGTTAATTGAAAACACTGGTTTTGCGGTGCTTGCCGTAATGGTTATTGTGGCGATGTCATTAGCCGTATTCTCTGCTATTACAGGAGTTGGAAAAGGCGTTAAAATTTTAAGTGAAATCAATCTAACCCTTGCGAGCTTACTACTGATTTTTGTCATTATTACGGGTCCAACGCTATTCCTGTTCTCAAGTTTAACCGAGAATTTAGGCTACTACTTTAGCTCATTACTAGAACTCAGTTTCCGAACATTCGCTTATGAGCCTGAAAGTCAAGGCTGGTTAAGTGGCTGGACAGTTCTCTACTGGGCGTGGTGGGCTTCTTGGGCTCCGTTCGTCGGCTTATTTATCGCTAAAATTTCCAAAGGCAGAACCATTCGTGAATTTATTTTAGGCGTGTTATTCGTACCATCGCTGTTTAACATTTTATGGATGACCAGCTTTGGTAGCTCTGCTATCTGGTTTGATCAACAAACCGCCGGGGCATTAGCCACAGTAAGCGATAACACAGAGCAACTACTCTTTACACTCTTTGAGCAACTACCTTTCGGCACAATTGCTTCTTTCATTGCCGTTGTCGTAATCTCAATTTTCTTCATTACCTCCGCGGACTCAGGTATTTTTGTACTTAACAGTATTGCCTCACAAGGCGAAGAAAAAGCCCCGAAATGGCAGACTATTCTCTGGGGTGTGATATTAGCAGTATTGGCTCTATCATTGCTTTATTCAGGCGGTTTATCATCGCTACAAACAATGACCTTGATTATCGCTCTACCATTTACATTCATTATGCTTATTCTCTGCGTTGGCTTATGGAAAGGCTTAATGGTTGATAACCAATACTTCAATAAAAAACTTTCTCAAGGCAGCCAAAATTGGGCTGGAAAAGATTGGAAACAACGTTTGGAAAAAATTATTAATCCAAGCAAACAACAAGATGTTCGCCATTTCTTTATTAAAGTTGCAAGACCTGCTTTCCTTGAATTAATTGAGGAATTTGAAAGCTACGGCTTAACCGCAAAAATGAACTTTACTAACGAAACCAACCCTAAATTAGAGTTTGAGGTGGTAAAAGAGAATTTACGCAATTTCATCTACGGTATTGAAAGCGTACCACGCCAATTATCTGATTTAGTAGTAGGCGATGATAACTTACCGAATATTGAAGAAAATATGGTTTACGAGCCAATCACCTACTTCCTAGACGGACGAGAGGGCTATGATGTGCAGTATATGACCAAAGAAGAATTAATTGCCGACGTGCTACAACAGTATGAACGCTTTATCAATTTAGCGATGGATAACTCACACAACTTAATGACGGCTGATGTTAATAATTTAGACTAAGTCTTAAACGATTAAACAAGCGGTTAGATTTTCGGAAAATTTTGCAAATTTCCATTAAAATCTAACCGCCTGTATTTTAAAGCCAACGTCTCACCCGACTTGCATAATCTAAATAACGTTGTCCAAATTTTTGGGTGAGAATTTGTTCTTCCGGTTTAATTTGGAAATGGGTAATTAACCCAATGAATAGAGGCAAAACAAACCACGCAAAAATCGATCCAAGCCACAACGCCCACGCAATTAAGCCTAATAGTAATGAAAGATACATCGGATTTCGGCTTTTACGATAAATCCCCCAATCCACAATCTGAAAAGTATTTTGTGGCTGAAAAGGGCTAGATGTTGTTTCTGCTTTTCTCATCGTAACTACCGCCGATATGGCAATCACTAACCCAATTACCGCAATCAATGCTCCCAATATAAATATGATGGGGTGTTGATAATTGGGGAAATGGACCGGTAAAACTCGCCCAATCCACCACATTAACGCAGCACAAAATAGAAACCAAACCGGCGGCGGTACTTTCAATTTCAACATTTATTCCGCAGCTCTAAAGTCTTTTTTACGAATACCTAAACTAATAATGGCTACAAAATAGCTACCTGCGGCTAAAATCATCAGCCAAACCAACCAATAAATTTTCTGCCATAGCGTCATTAACGCCCAAGTTTCAATCGCCGGTGTGAAATAAGCCAATAACGCCCCCATCACACAAGCTGCAATCAGCAGTTTTAATACAAAAATAATGGTGGTACGACTTACTTTATAATAACCACTTTTTGACAAGTGGAAGTAAAGCAAACTCACATTCACTAATGCCGAACAAGCCGATGCCAATGCTAAGCCGATATAGCCCAAAAACGGTGCAAATACCAAGCCGAAAAAGATATTGCTGATGGCGGCAATAATCCCTACTTTCACCGGCATTTTCGTGTTTTGATGAGCATAGAAACCGTTCGCCAACACACTAATCAGCATATAGCTGTTTAGCCCTAAACACATAACATAGAGCGGATAAGAGGTCGCCAGCACATCTTCAAAGCCAAATTTGCCTCGCATAAACATTGTCATAATAATCGGCTGAGCAAGCACCGCCATTCCGATCATTGCCGGAATACCGAGCAATAATACCATTCTCACGCCCCAATCCATTGTGTTTTGAAAGTTTTCGCCACGCTGTAATTCGGTCAGATCTTTATTTTTGGCAATGCGGGAAAGGCTCGGCAGCACTACGGTGGAAATCGCAATGCCGAATAAACCGAGTGGAAACTCAATTAAGCGGTCGGCGTAATACATCCAGCTAATCGAACCTGTAATCAAAAATGACGCAATCACTTGATTGAGCAATAAGTTTAATTGGGTAACTGAAACGCCAAATAAAGCAGGAATCATTAATTTACGAACTTTCGTTACCCCTTCATCTTTCCACGCCCATTTTGGCTTAACCAATAATCCCTCTTTTTTCATAAACGGAATTTGGAACAGGAATTGCAACAATCCGCCTAAAAATACCCCCCACGCAAGAGCAACATCCGGCGAGTCGAAATAATCTCTACCCAGTAACGCCACACCAATAATTGCCACATTCAGCAATACCGGCGAAAACGCCATTACGCCAAACTTTCCGATGGTATTAAGCACTGCTCCGGACAATGCTACGAAGGTGATAAACCACAAATAAGGGAAAGTGATTTTCAGCAAAAAGGAAGCTTGGGTAAATTTCTCCGCATTTGGTCCATCATTCAACCAATCTAAAAACCAACCTGTACCAAACAAAGCGGCAACCACAGGCGAGGCAACCATTGCCACAAGGGTAACAACAGTTACTAAGCCTCCCAATGTACCCGATACTTTGGCAATGAATTCTCTGGTTTTGTTTAGGTCATTATCGGCATTATATTCCGCCAACACGGGAACAAAGGCTTTGGAAAATGCCCCTTCGGCGAACAAACGGCGGAGAAAATTAGGAATGCGGTTGGCGAATAAGAAAATATCGGCACTCACACCTGTACCTAACAGGGTTGCTACCACAATGTCGCGAATTAACCCCAAAATGCGTGAAATTAAGGTCATTCCGCTTACGATCATTCCTGATTTTAAAAGTTTTTTGCTCATAATAAAGAGTGTAATATTGGTAAAATTATTGAAAAATCAGACCGCTTGTAGTGCGATCCTAAAAATCGATCATAATTTTAGCAGTTTGTTATAGGAAAATCAGAAAAAAACTGTTAAAATCTCGCCCTATCGTTTTCTATCAGAAAAACGGTGTTATTTTCAAGCACGTGTCTCGTTGAAAATGAATTAAAAACTATCGATAGGCAATATAAACCGAAAATCGGTTTATATCTAATTTTTACACAGATATTTTAGGAGTTTGACCTTGGCTAATATCAAGTCAGCAAAAAAACGTGCGGTTCAATCTGAAAAACGCCGCCAACACAACGCAAGCCAACGCTCAATGATGCGTACATTCATCAAAAAAGTATACGCAGCAGTAGCAACCGGTGATAAAGCAGTAGCAACAGCCGCTTTCGTTGAAATGCAAAAAGTCGTAGACCGTATGGCGTCTAAAGGCTTAATCCACGCTAACAAAGCCGCTAACCACAAATCTAAATTGAGCGCGCAAATCAAAAAATTAGCGTAATATCGAATAGATATGAAAAACCGACTAGCGATAGTCGGTTTTTTCATTTTCTAAAGCTAAAGTAAAAAGGCTATTTTAGTAAGTTCTAAAATAGCCTTTTTAAATCAGATAATTATTTTTTCAATAAATCGCGGATTTCTGTTAATAATTTCTCTTCTGCTGTTGGCTCAGCCGGTGCTTCTTCTACAACAGGAGCTTTCTTCAGTGAGTTAATCACTTTCACCATACCGAATACGGCAAGTGCGATAATTAAGAAATCAAATACGTTTTGGATAAATGCACCGTATTTAAGCATTACGGCTTCCGCACCTTCTTTAGCCGGTGCAATTTCAATAGCAAGATCTTTGAAATCTACACCACCGATTAACCAACCGATTGGTGGCATAACTACATCGCTCACTAATGACGATACAATTTTACCAAATGCTCCACCGATGATCACACCGACAGCCATATCAACAACATTACCTTTTACGGCAAATTCACGAAACTCTTTTAAAATACTCATTTGGGCTTTCCTTTAGTTTAATTAGGTTAAAATGTGATCCTCATCAGATCAGAGGACGGCTATTATAATCAAAAATTTGAAAATTTATACCTATTACTCAAATTCCCATTTTTTGATCTAAGTCATTAGAATTATAACCGGCTGCTCAATTTTTTGCCAAAATTTTCTACTTGTTGCCAATTGGTATATTCATATTCTTTGCGAGTGTCCGTTTCGCCTTTGGTGATTTTCATAATAAAACGAATCATCATACGATCAAACCAAGTATAGCGTGGATAAAGTAACGCTCCGGCAAACACTTCCACATCAGTCGGATGCCATTTCACCCTCGCTAAAAATTTACGCACGTAGGTGTTAGTTTCCGGTGTACTTCGATTCTCTTTACGAGCGGTCAAATTTACGCCATAAAAAGCTGTTTTCTTCTGATTTAACACCACATAATGCTGTTCCACAAACTGATAAACCAGCGAGTTAAAATGCCCATAGCGAATGGAAGCACCAATCACAATTTGATCGGCATTTGCAATTTTTTCAGCAAAATTGACCGCTTGCTCTTTAAGAGAAATCAGCTCAACTTCGTGTGTGATGGCATCCGCCAATCGTTCTGCAATCTTTTTTGTTTGACCATCGGTCGTAAAATAGAGAATTAGAGTTTTCATTAGTCTTTCCAAAATACAGGGCTTAAAATAACCAGTAAGGTAAATACTTCCAAACGCCCGCATACCATCGCAAAAGTGAGTACCAATTTTGCACTGTCCGGCACTTGGGTGAAATTGCTACTCACACTACCTAATGCAGGACCTAAATTATTGAGCGTGGCAATCACTGCATTTAAAGCATCAAAGGTTTCCATTCCGCAAGCAATTGAGGCAAGCCAGCAAACGACAAACACAAAGAAATAGGCGGAAAAAAACGCCCAAATGCCGTCTACAACACGTTCCGAAAGCACGTGTTTTCCTAATTTGATTGGTTGAATTACATTCGGGTGGATATAGCGGTGGATTTCACGTTTACTTTGCAAATAGAGCAACAATACCCGAATTACTTTCAAACCTCCACCTGTTGAGCCGGCACAACCGCCAATAAATGATGCAAGCACCAGCAAAGTCGGTAAAAAAGAAGACCATTGGCTGAAATCATTGGTAGTAAAACCTGCGGTGGTAGAAATTGAAACCGATTGGAATAACGCTTGGCTAATAGTTACCGAAGCATTATCAAAATAACTGTACGCCATTAGCACTATCGTACAAACCAAAAACAGTCCAAATTGTACCATTAAGAAGAAGCGGAATTCGTAATCGCCCCAGTAAAGACGACTTAAAATATCCCCTCTTTTTCTGGATTGCTTATCACGCAAGCGGTCAATTACTGCGAAATGCAAGGCAAAGTTACAGGCGGAAAGCAGTAAGAAAAAGACAGTAATATAGTTAATCGCCGGGCTATTGAAGTAGCCGATACTGGCATCGTGGGTGGAAAATCCACCAATCGAAACCGTTGAGAAACTATGTGAAATCGCATCAAAGGTACTCATTCCTGCCAGCCAAAAGGCAAAAGCACATAATAAAGTTAAACTGAGATAAATCATCCACAACGCTTTCGCCGTTTCTGCAATACGAGGTCGCATTTTTTGCTCTTTGAGCGGACCGGGCATTTCGGCACGGTAAAGTTGCATTCCACCAATACCAAGTAATGGGATAATTGCTACCGCTAATACGATGATCCCCATTCCACCTAGCCATTGTAAGAATTGGCGGTAGAACAAAATCGCTTTCGGGAGACTATCTAACCCTGTAATTACCGTTGCCCCAGTGGTGGTTAAGCCGGAAAAAGATTCAAAAATCGATTCCGCCACATTGAGATCGGGGTTTTCTAAAATAATAAAAGGCACAGCCCCCAGTAGCCCTAACACTACCCAGAACAGAACTACAATTAAAAAACCTTCTCGGGAGCGTAGCTCATTTTTATTGTGGCGACACAACCACCAAAGCAATGTGCCGACTAAAAAATTCAAGGCAAAGGCTTCTAAAAAGGCTCGCCCACCGCCATCGCCATAAATCAGGGCAACTGTTGCCGGCACAAGCATTGTGAACGAAAAGCACATCACTAAAATGCCGACAATACGAATAATGGAAAAAAATTGCATAAATTAGATATCTTCTTTAATTAAAGTCAGTTTGCCCGAAAAACGCTGGGTAAGCTCATCAGAAAATGGCTCAAAGTCTATCGGGTTAAAAGCGAGCAATAAATCCACTTTCTCCCCAAAATGTTGCTCTATAATATCAATATCTCGTCCGCTGATCAGATGTGAAATGGTATTAAACTGCTCATATTCACACTGCAAGCGGTAGTTTTTTCGCAAAACTTTGCGAACTCGCTCTAGTTGCAATAATGCCTGCTGAACGCCGTTACCATAAGCTTTTACCAACCCACCTGTACCAAGCTGAATGCCTCCGTAATATCGCACTACAACGGCAGTAATTTCGCCCAAGCCTGAGCCCAATAAGTAATTGAGCATAGGCTTACCTGCCGTGCCTGAAGGTTCGCCATCATCAGAAAAGCCGTATTGTTGGGAATCATTCGGCGTGCCGGCAACCGTTGCCCAACACCAATGACGAGCGTGTGGATGCTGCATTTTCAGCTCTTGCCAAAATGCCTTTGCCTGCTCCATTCCTTCTGTATGGCGGAGATAGGTAATAAAACGGCTTTTTTTAATCTCTTCTTCAAAAATTGTATCCGCTTTGGGGATAAAAAATTCCATTGTTTGTATCTCTTAATTTTAACCTTGTAATAATACCACATTAAAGCCACTTTTTATTTGTGCTGTTTAGTGGTTTAATAACCCTTTCACTGATAACTGAACAAATACACTATGTCAAAACTCAATATTATTTTTTCCGGCACGCCTGATTTTGCCGCTCAACATTTACAAGCTTTATTAAATTCCGAACATAACGTGATTGCCGTTTACACCCAACCGGATAAACCGGCTGGACGAGGCAAAAAATTACAAGCAAGCCCGGTAAAACAGCTTGCTGAAGCTCATAACATTCCTGTTTTTCAACCGAAATCGCTCCGTAAAGAAGAAGCTCAAGCAGAACTTAAAGCCTTAAATGCGGATGTAATGGTGGTAGTCGCTTACGGTTTAATATTGCCTGAAGTGGTATTAAATGCCCCTAAATATGGTTGCTTAAATGTTCACGGCTCACTCTTGCCACGTTGGCGTGGAGCAGCTCCAATTCAGCGTGCTATCTGGGCGGGGGATACTGAAACAGGTGTAACCATTATGCAAATGGATATTGGCTTAGACACTGGCGATATGCTACATAAAGTAACAACACCGATTGAGCCTAATGAAACCTCCGCCTCGCTTTACGCCAAACTTGCCGAGCTTGCTCCTCCTGCGTTACTTGAGGTATTAAATGGCTTAGAAAATCAGACATTCAAAGCACAAAAGCAAGACGAAAGCCAATCTAACTATGCGGAGAAACTTTCTAAAGAAGAAGCAAAATTGGATTGGAATTTATCTGCTATACAGCTAGAGCGTAATATCCGAGCCTTCAACCCGTGGCCTATTAGTTTTTTAACGTTAGAGGTGGAAGGAATTGAACAAAGCATTAAAGTTTACCAAGCAACAGTCTTACCTCATCAAAACAAGCCCACTGGCACAATCTTAAGTGTAGATAAAACAGGCATTCAAATTGCAACTCAAGAGGGTGTGTTGAATATCACTCAACTTCAACCCGCAGGCAAAAAACCGATGTTGGTGCAAGATTTCCTCAATGGTAGAGCGGATTGGTTTAAAGTAGGCGAACAACTTTAATTTCAGAGAAAAATAAATATGCACTCACAACATTTAACCATTAAAGATGCTCAATTTTCGCTTGCTGAACATCAAAAGCTAACCATTGATGAACTCACTATTCAACCAAATACCTTTTGGGTAATTGTAGGCGGCAACGGCTCGGGCAAAACAGCTTTTTCTCTTGCCTTACAAGGCAAGCTCTCGCTATATTCAGGACAATATGAAAACCGCTTTCAAAATATTCAGCTACTCTCTTTCGAGCAACAACAAAAAATTATTGAGCAGATTTTCAAAGATCGTAACAACGATACTATCTCCCCCGATGATTTCGGCTTAACAGCACGCCAAGTGATTTTAAACGGTAGCTCTAAAACCGCATTATGTGAGGAATATGCAGCAAAACTACATATTACACATTTGCTGAAACGTCCTTTTATTCATCTCTCCACAGGCGAAAGCCGTAAAGTGCTATTTTGCCAAATGTTAGTCAGTGAGCCTGATTTACTGATTTTAGATGAACCATTTGAAGGCTTAGATCAGCAATCGGTCAAATACTGGATGGAGTTGGTCGGAGAACTGCAACGCAAAATGGCGTTGGTACTGATTGTAAACCGTTTCAATGACATTCCTGATGCCGCTGATCATATTGCCTTGTTAGATAACTTATCACTGATTTTGCAAGGTCATCGAGCAGAAATTGAACAACAAGCGGTCTATTCTCAGCTAAAATTTGCAGAAGAAAATGTAAATGTACCACTGCCGGAAAGTGCTGCTCCACTTACTTCTCTACCTGAAAATATCAATCCGTTTGAGCTGGAAAATGTGAATATCCAATATGGAGAGAAGAAGATTTTAGATAATCTCAGCTGGACAGTTCACCCTAAACAACATTGGTGGATTAAAGGACCAAATGGGGCAGGCAAATCAACTCTGCTTTCGATTATCACCGGCGATCATCCGCAAGCGTATGCCAACAAAGTCCGCCTGTTCGGTCGCCAACGAGGCAGCGGCGAAACTATTTGGGATATTAAGAAAAATATCGGCTATGTCAGCAGCCAATTACATATGGATTATCGGGTAAATTGTGCAGCGATTGATGTGATTATTTCCGGCTTTTTTGACAGTATCGGGGTTTATCAGCAGATCCCAAACAGCTTACAGCTCAAAGCAATGGAGTGGCTGGAATGGCTGAATTTAGCGAACGTGGCGAAAAAACCGTTCCGTTCACTTTCGTGGGGGCAACAACGCTTACTTTTGATTACCCGAGCAATGGTCAAACACCCGCCGATTTTGATTTTGGACGAACCGCTACAAGGCTTGGACGGCATTAACCGCAAACTGGTGAAACAGTTTATCGAACAGCTCGTCAATAACAGCCAAACCCAGCTTTTATTTGTGTCTCACCAAGACAGTGATGCCCCAAACTGCATTACGCATTTGTTTGAGTTTGTGGCGAAAGGGGAAACGAATGAATCGGGGTACGAATATCGGCAATTAAACAGATAAGGGTAGATTTAAAGCCTACCCTACTCCTCAATTTTTAAATTATTAGGAGTATTTTATAGCCTATACTTTAGATTTCTTCTCATTTTTAGAATAAATTTCATCTAAAATTCTTATAGCTTCCCTAAATTTCATCTTTTCGAAATCATCAAATTCAGTAGAATTAAGGTTATTACCTATATAAATCTTTATTCCATTTAAAAAAATACTTTCCTTCTCAAAGAAATCATATTGTTTTTTATCATATCGATATTCTAAATAATTACAAAAATTATATGCATAGAATCCATTTTCTAATATATTTCTATATTTAGATATATCAACCTCACCTAAAAAGGTAGTATTTTCAAACCATTCATAAAGCCCAGCTAGACTTCTCCAATCTCCAATTTTAATATTCTCTAATGCCTGATCAAAATAGTTTTCTGCTTTCACGATTTTTTGATGTTGTTTTATTTTATCAATCCCATCATATATCTGATCTACTATTTCTTTTACATCAGGATCATTTTCATTAACATATCCCAAACCAGTTCCATTAAATCTAACCATCATACTATCAGCCCAAGCTGGATTATCCATATTTTTGGCTATATACTCACCAACAATTTGCTTAATTTCATCGATATCTATAATATTACAAAGTTTTTGGTCAATAAAAAGAACAATTAGATTAATAACGTGAACTAAAACACCTATATCATTATACTCATAATTCTTGAATCGCTTTAGCATATCTTCCATATTTTCTTGGAACTCATTATTAGTTAATGCCAGATAACGCCATAAATTTTTCCAAGAAGCATTCTCCTCTATCTTGAATATAGGAAAAGTTGAAATTTTTTCATTTAGCCTTTCATAATTTTGATAGAATCCAGTAATAATATCCTCCCACTCTTTATTATCAAACATTGCATGCTTATAATAATTTCTTTTTTCCATATATGTTATAACATCATCAAAATTATTTAATTGTCTAAACTTCAATGACAAAGAGAAAAAATCCTTTATTAGCCAGTTATCAAATGAACTATTTTCTAGAAAATTAGAAGAAATCCCTCTTATAAAATCAAGATAATCTTCTGTTGTTTTTTCTAAAATCCTGAAATTCCCATCTCCAAATTTTTTAAAAACCTCCTTAACAACATCCAATCTATCATCATTTATTTTATCATGATATTTATTTTTATATTTTATCCAAAAATCCCTTTCATTATTTTCTACAACTAGAGTCTTACCAACTAACTTTTCTTTAAACTTATTATAAATTTTATCTTCACTAATTTCTTTTTCATTTGAAACTACAATTACTTTTGAATTTGATTGTTCGCATAATAAATTAATAAACCCAAGTATCTCAGTAAGAGGGATTCCAGTTCTTTCTAGATCGTCAAAAACAAATACCAACTCTTTATAATCTCTATTTTCTAATGGATTTATTTTACTAAAATCAAAATTTATTGTACTTTCTTTATCTTTTTCATCTCCAAATATATCAACTCTAAACCCAACCTTAACTGCATGTTGTAAAACCCCACCTAAAAACTTTACAGGCTTACTACCAAGAATAGGATGTAAACTTTCAAATATAGCGGAATTTACACTTGAAATAGATTTAAGTCCAAACAAACTTATATAAATAAATTTATATATATCTTTATCTTTTCTCTCTTTTTGATTTATATAATCCTTAATAAAATAAGTCTTACCACACCCCCAATTACCAATTAGTAATGTCGCATATTGAGTATTTTCCCTCTGAAGATATAAATCTAAATACTCAGTTATATGTGTATTCATAATCTATTTTCCTTTAGTGATTTTTGTTAATTTGAATAATATACTCTTAAAAAATGATATTATCTCTATATTATTCAAAAGATTATTTTCTAAAACTTTACAAAAATAAAGGGCGAATAATTATTCGCCCCTACAATTTACTTCACCACTTCACCTTTCGCCTGTAAATCGGCGTGGTAGGAAGAGCGGACAAATGGCCCGCACGCTGCGTGTTCAAAGCCCATTTTTTCGGCTTCCTCACGGAACATATCAAACTCTGCCGGCGGAACGTAACGTTCCACTTTGAGGTGGTGGCGGCTCGGTTGTAGATATTGACCGATGGTCAGCATTGTTACACCGTGGTCGCGTAAATCTTGCATTACTTCTAAAATTTCTTCGTTGGTTTCGCCAAGTCCCACCATTAAACCTGATTTGGTTGGGATATCAGGAAACTCTTGTTTGAAGATTTTCAGCAACTCTAACGACCATTTATAATCTGCTCCTGGACGAACTTCGCGGTATAAGCGTGGTACATTTTCCAAGTTGTGGTTGAACACATCCGGCGGATTTTGCTTCAGAATTTCGACCGCTTGTTCTACACGTCCACGGAAGTCTGGTACTAAAATTTCCACTTTGCAGTTTGGATTTAACGCTTTGATTTCACGTACCGTTGCCGAGAAATGAGCCGCACCACGATCCGGCAAATCATCACGATCCACCGAGGTAATCACCACATATTTGAGTTTCATATCCTGCACAGTTTCTGCCACTTTGCGTGGTTCATCAGGATCAAGTGGGAGTGGCTTTCCGTGTGCCACATCACAGAATGGGCAGCGACGGGTACAAATTGCCCCCATAATCATAAAGGTTGCCGTCCCGTGATTAAAACATTCGTGTAAGTTTGGACAAGAAGCCTCTTCACACACCGAGTGCAATCCGTGCCTACGCATACCGTTTTTGATGCTATCAATTTTTGCCGAGTTTGCCGGCAGTTTGATTTTCATCCACTCCGGTTTTTTGAGTAATTCTTGGTCTGGATCAATATTTCTGACTTGAATAACGGAGGTTTTAGCGGCATCACGATATTTCACCCCTTTTTCCATTTTAAAAGGGCTCATTTTTTTTGCCGTAACTTGAGCTGTAGCCGTAACCATTAAAATTTTATATCCTAGTTGTTAATAAATTGTATGTCATTATAGCCCAAAATCGCACTAAAGTGGGCGACTAATTTGGGAGAAACCTCTTCACAAGTTAAATCCTTGTGGTTGATTAGCTCACTCAATTGGCACATTTCAAGCCCTGCGTAACCGCAAGGATTAATGTTTCTAAAAGGCGTTAAATCCATATTAATATTGAGAGCCAAGCCGTGAAAAGAGCAACCTTTACGAATGCGTAAACCAAGCGAGCAGATTTTTTTCTCATTCACATAAACACCCGGTGCGTCAGCTTTTGGATAGCTCTCAATGCCATAATCAGCAAGCGTTTTCACGACCGTTTGCTCCAGTGCTGTAACTAAATCTCGAACCGATACCTCTCTACCTTGAGATTTCAGTCGCTTGATATCAATCAGCACATACATAATCTGCTGCCCTTCGCCGTGATAAGTAATTTGCCCTCCACGATCACTTTGCACCACAGGAATATTAGTTGAATTCAGCAGATGTTCAGGTTTACCTGCCGAACCTTGTGTAAACACGGCAGGGTGCTGAACCAGCCAGACTTCATCAAGCGTGTTCTCATTACGCCCATCTGTGAAGGCTTGCATTTGATGCCAAACGCCTTCGTAAGGTTGAATGCCAAGTCGGCGAATAATCAATTTCATTTTCTATTTTCCAACGTAACGTTATTGAAAAATTGAGGGCGAATACAATTCGCCCTTACTTATAACACCATTCTTACGCCGTTAATTTTAGCGAGTTCCGTATAGAGCGTTTCTACCTGTTCGATATTTTCCGCAATGATATCAATAGAAACAGAGTTATATGTTCCTTTAGAGCTTTTTTGTTCACGAGGGTTGTAATCGCCTTTGGCATATTTTTGAGTAACCACCACTACATCATCAACTAAATCTGCACGGTTTGCTCCCACTACTTTAAAAGTGAAATTGCACGGAAACTCTAATAAATCTTTTAATTTTGCTTGTGGTAAGTCTTGTAAATTCACGGCTTTTGATTGCATTTTTTTATCCTTATTTTGTAAACGGTAAGCGGTGAAATTTTGCAAATTTTTTGCAAAATCACACCGCTTGATTTTGTGCCACACTAAATGGGGATGAAATTTTTAATTACAAGATTAATCAAATAAGCTCTTCACAGTTAAAGCGATCCAATCCCACGCTTTGCCAAAAATACCGGCTTCCGGAACATCTTGTAGTGCTTGTAAGTTAGTGCTTGCCACATCTTTACCATCTAATTGGTAAATCATTTTACCGACTACTTGCCCTTTTACTAAAGGAGCTTCAAGGTTTTTCTTCTCTAACTCATAACGAGCTTTTAAGTCTGCCGCTCTGCCCTTTGGAATGGTTACAAAACTATCTTGTACCGAACCTAACTGCACTTTGTTTACTTCACCATAATAAACACTTTGCTCTGCAACAGATTGTGCCGCTGGAAGTGATTTGATAGTCTCAAAATTGGCAAAACCCCATTGGAGTAATTTTTTACTTTCAACTTCACGCCCTTTATAAGTTGGCACGCCCATTACAACAGAAATCAAGCGAGTATTTGGATTAACCGCTGAAGCTACTAAGTTATAACCGGCTTTATCAGTATGACCTGTTTTCAAACCATCAACTTGAATTGTTTTATCCCACAATAAGCCGTTGCGGTTTGGTTGTGGTTTTTTGATGTTATATTGAAACTCTTTTTCTGCGTGAATTTTGTATTCTTCAGGGTGGTCGCGAATAATATGAGCTCCGATAATTGCCATATCACGAGCTGAAGAATATTGCTCCGGGTGATCTAAGCCGTGCACAGTGGTAAAATGTGTATTTTTCAACCCGAATTGCTGTACATATTTGTTCATTTCATTAATGAATGCGGCTTCAGAGCCGGAAACGTGTTCCGCAAGAGCTACAGATGCATCATTACCTGACACGATAATCAAGCCTTTCATTAAATCTGCAACAGAAACTTTAGTGTTCAAATCTAAGAACATTAATGAAGAACCCGGAAACTTTTGTGCCCAAGAGTTTTCCGTAACTGTAACCATATCGCTATTGCTGATTTTCCCTTCTTTTAATGCTTCGCCTACCACATAGCTAGTCATCATTTTCGTTAATGATGCCGGATATTGACGTTGGTCAGGGTTTAAGCTCACTAATACTTCTCCGGAGTTGTAATCCATCAAAATATAAGTTTGTGCATTAATTTGTGGAGCTTGTAGGTTAAAGTTGGTATTTAAATCAGCGTAAGCAATGCTTGATACCGCAAGACTAACAACACTGAAGGCTTTCACTAATGTTTTTTTCATAAATTCGTCTAAATTCCTCTTAAATTAATACAGAGCATAAAGGTCTTTTGTCACATTTGCATTTTTATTTACTACTGCAATTTTTACCTTAGCTGTACCTGAATGATGCATACCAATATGCTTAGCCGCCGCTGATGATAAATCAAGCACTCTTGCGTGAGCATAAGGTCCTCTATCATTTACTCTCACAACCACCGAACGCCCATTGCGTAAATTAGTTACTTCAATCAAAGTACCAAAAGGCAAAGTTCTGTGGGCTGCTGTCAATTTTGCATTACTAAAGGTTTCACCATTTGCCGTGCGGCGACCATTAAATTTATTGGCGTAATAACTTGCCACACCTGTTTGAAAATGTTTGCTGATAACCTGTTTATGAAGATTCTTTGGCGATTGTTTGTTAATCGTTGCTATCTCTTTTTTCACAGCTTTAGCCGTTACTTTTTGGGCAATTTTTGCCGTCTTTTTTGTTGCTTTAGAAGCTGTTTGCTTCTTTGTTGAGATACTCGACTTAGCTTTTGAATCCTTTGTCGCAGCAAAAGAATTTAATGAGCTAAAAGTCAGAAATCCAGCTAACAACAGGGTTACAATTTTACCTAATCTCATATAAGTTTTTTCCTCTATGTGGATGTCGCTATTGTTTGTAACGATGATAGTTTCACTGCTTTTTGATACCGCAAAAAAGCAAAAGTTCAGGGCGTTGATACCCTATTTATTTCAGCTTGTCGTAAGGGTTGTTACTACCTGTACGTTTACGATGCACATAAGTGGACATCATCAAGCCAAATGCAGCCATAAGAGTAACATAAGATGTTCCTCCATAGCTAAAGAGTGGTAATGGTACACCGACTACGGGCAAAATACCACTTACCATTCCAATATTTACAAAAACGTAAACAAAGAATAACAGGGCTGTACCGCCCGATAATATACGCCCAAAGGCAGAACCTGATTTTGTGCCAATCATTAAGCCTCTGGCAATAATAAATAAATAGATAGCCAGCAAAATCAAGATGCCTATCATACCATGTTCTTCACTCAAAACGGCAAAAATAAAATCGGTGTGCGGTTCAGGCAAAAATTCCAATTGCGATTGCGTGCCTTCCATCCAGCCTTTACCATTAATACCACCGGAGCCTATCGCAATTTTAGATTGGATAATATGGTAGCCTGCACCCAGAGGGTCTTTATCCGGATCGATTAAGGTCATTACCCGTGTTTTTTGGTAATCGTGCATCAAGAAAAACCACATTATCGGAATAAAGCCCGCCAAAAACACCACGCCTGCACCAATCAATTTCCAGCTTAGCCCGGCTAAAAACAGTACAAAAAGCCCTGCCGAACAAACTAAAATAGATGTCCCTAAATCGGGCTGAATCGCAACCAATAACGTTGGTACAATAATAATTGCCAGAGCGATAAAAGTATCTTTAAAACTTGGTGGAAGTGGTCGCTTACTTAAATAAGTAGCAACCATCAACGGCACGGCGAGTTTGGCAATTTCAGAAGGTTGAAAGCGAACAAAACCTAAATTTAACCAACGCTGAGCTCCTTTACTGGTTTCCCCCACCAAATCCACTAAAATCAGTAATATTAAACAAAAAACATACAAATAAGGCGATACTTTTTGATAAAAACGTGGCGGAAACATTGCCATTACTAGCATCAAACCTAAGCCGAGCGAAACTTGTATCACTCGGTTTGTAAACATTCTCTCACTTCCGCCACTAGCACTGTAAAGCACTAATAAGCCGTAGCCGGTAATCGCTAACAAACCGATTAACAAAAGGAGATCAAGCGAAAATAGCTTCCAAAAAAGTTTTTTAAATCCACTATTCATTATTGCCCTCTGTTACAAGCGGTTGATTTTTCTCAGAATTTTGCAAATTAGGTTGTTCACTAACGCCTTTTCTTAACACATAATCCATAATTTGACGAGCAACAGGAGCTGCCGCACTTCCGCCGCCACCGGCATTTTCTAAAATTAATGCCACCACCATTGTCGGATTTTCATAAGGAGCATAACCGATATACCACGCGTGGTCGTGCAGCTCTTTTTTAATTGCATTCTTATCGTAATTTTTACCGTTCAAGTTAAACACCTGAGCTGTTCCCGTTTTACCCGCTGAATGATAAAACGCACTCGCGAATACTTTACGAGCGGTGCCGTTTGACGCGTGGTTTACGTTATACATTCCAAGTTTTGCTAAATTCCAATAAGAATCCGGCACGCCTTTAATATCTTCATAAAGTAGCGGATCTTGATATGGCGTAACTGAATTACTACTTTGTACTTCAAGCATTAAATGCGGTGTATTCACTCGCCCATTATTGATTAAAATCGCCGTTGCTTTCGCTAACTGAAGCGGTGTTGAAATCCAATAACCTTGCCCGATACCAACAGGAATAGTATCACCCTGAACCCATTGCTTTTTATAACGTTTTTGCTTCCATTCACGGGTTGGCATTACGCCTGCCGATTCCTCAAAAATATCGATCCCTGTTTTTACCCCAAAGCCGAATTTATTCATCCATTCCGACATTTTATCAATTCCCATTTTGTAGGCTAACTGATAGAAGAAGGTATCGGATGACTCGGTAATCGCTTTATTCACATTGGTTGCACCGTGCCCACTACGCTTCCAGTCTCGATAACGTTGCGTTGTGCCGGGTAAAATCCAATAACCGGGATCAGAAATAGTCGTTGTCGGCGTAATAAGTCCTTCTTCCAAACCGGCTACCGCCATAAATGCTTTAATAGTCGATGCCGGCGGATAAGTCCCTTGAGTTACACGGCTATAAAGCGGTCTATTTGGATCATCAAGCAACGCTTTATAATCCTTACCTGAAATACCGCCCACAAATAAATTATTGTCATAGCTTGGATTAGAGACCATCGCCAAAATGCTACTATCACGCGGATCTAGCACCACAACCGCCCCTTTTTGCTCAGAAATCAGCGACATCACATATTGCTGCAATTCCACATCAATACTTAAACGAATGCTACTGCCGGCAACCCCGGGTTGATCACGCAGCTTACGGATAACCTTGCCACGATTATTAATTTCTACTTCCTCAAAACCTGTTACACCGTGTAATTGATCTTCGTAGAATTTCTCGATACCCAGTTTTCCCATATCGTGCGAACCTGCATAATTACCGAATTTCCCTTCTTCTTGCAGCTTTTTCTTGTCATTTTCGTTAATTTTCGCTACATAACCGATAATATGGGTCAATAATTCTCCATAAGGATAATTACGCTTGTAGTACGCCTGCACATCTAAACTAGGAAAGCGGTACTGATTGACAGCAAAACGTGCCATCTGCGTTTCATTCAAATTGCCTTTCAGCATAATCGGCGTATAACGAGAGGTGCGTTTTTTCTCTTTATTGTAGTTCTCGATATCTTCGTCTGTCAGCCCAACTACTTCTTTGAGCTCTTCTAAGGTCTGCTCGATATTCTCCGTTTTTTCCGGCACAATAAACAGTCCGAAATAGGTCAAGTTTTCCGCTAATACTTTTCCATTACGGTCATAAATTAGCCCACGGGCAGGTGGCACTGGCAATAATTTAATACGGTTACCATTTGAACGTGTTTGGTAGTCATCATAATTAACCACTTGTAAATGGTACAGATTAGCTAACAACACGCCAGTTAAGGCAAGTACTCCCACAAACGCAACTAAGGCACGGCGAGCATACAGATTACTTTCTGCCTGCCCGTCTCGTACCTTTTCTCGCTGATTTGATGAAGTGAATTTTGCTAATTTACCAAACATATATCTAACAACTATTCTCGATGATAAGGGTGATTAATGGTTACCGACCACGCCCGATACAAACTTTCTGCCACCACCACACGCACTAATGGATGCGGCAAAGTCAAAGGCGATAACGACCAACTCTGCTCAGCCGCTGCTTTACATTCAGGAGATAATCCTTCTGGACCACCAATTAACAAAGCAACATCTCGCCCATCATTTTTCCAGCCTTCTAGTTGAGTGGCTAACTGCTCGGTTGTCCAGGGCTTACCCGGAATATCTAACGTAACAATTTTTGCCTTTCCTGCTGCTGCCAACATCGCCTTGCCTTCAAGCTCTAAAATGCGTTTGGTATCGGCATTCTTGCCCCTTTTCCCTGCAGGAATTTCAATTAGCTCGAACGGCATATCTTTCGGGAAGCGGCGTTGATACTCTTCAAACCCCGTTGTTACCCAGGCTGGCATTTTTGTGCCAACTGCAATTAATTGAATTTTCATTTTTCTGATACTCACAAGCGGTCAAAATTAATGATTAATTTGCAAAAAATCAAATAAAAACAACCGCTTGTAATGCTAATCAAAACAGGCTTACGCCCAAAGTTTCTCTAATTGATACATCTCACGGCTCTCTTCTTGCAACAGATGAACAATCGCTTGCCCGAAATCCACCACAATCCAATCTGCTACCGCTTTGCCTTCATCGCCAAACACTTCAACGCCTGCTTGTTTCGCTTCACTAATCAAACGATCCGCCGTTGAAGCAACGTGGCGACTTGACGTTCCTGTGGCTAAAATCATTGTATCGGTAATACTTGATTTACCTTTTACATCAATGGCTAAAATATCTTTCGCCTTTAAATCATCTAAGGTTTTTGTTAAAAACTCGACTAAATTTTGTTCCACTTTATTTCTCTCTCATACCATAAAAACAGAGAATTTTAACATAGATTGGGGAGATATAAGACAACAAGCGGTTATTTTTGCAAGATTTTTTGCAAAAACAACCGCTTGTATATTTTATTAAAGAGAGAGGTTCATCTAGTAAACGATTTTCTTCGTGTCCAAATAGCAGGTAAACGATAAATAATCAACGCCCCTAAAATTAAGCTACAACCTAGCCATTTTATCGCACTCAGTTGTTCACCTAAAATCACAATACTGAGTAACAATGTCCATACAGGCTCAAGTAACATAATGAGCGATGAGGTAGCAATCTGGCAATGTTTTTGCCCGATGGTTTGTAATAAAAAACGCAAATTGGTTGAAATAAGCACACTGGCAAAAAACCATATCCAGACACTATTTGGAATAGGGAAAGTCCAAGTTTCCATTATCAAAGAATAAATGCTGCAAATAATACCTACCATTGCCAGTTGAATAGTCGTTAAAGGTAATAATCTAACTTGTTTAGCATATTGGTTATTCAAAACAAAATATAACGCACCTGATAATGAAGAAAGTAGAAAGATAGAACTACCTAATGAAAAGTGAAATATGCCTTTATCCATAGAAAGGCAAAAAAGTCCGACTAAGGCAATGGGTAAAGCAATCCAAAATATTTTGGCTGGAGTGTGTTTAAAGATAATCCAAGACAATAAAGGAGCAATAAGCATTGCAAGACTGACTAAAAATGCCCCTTCACCAAAAACAGTACTAAATACTAATCCTAAAACCCAAAAAATAGTATAAATACCATAAGTCCCACCAGTAATAACCGAATATTTAAATTGTGTCTTATCGATTGTTTTTATCTGTTTATAAGAAAATGGAAGCATAATCAATGCCGCCGAAAGGAAACGAACTCCCATAAATCCAATAGGTGGAAAGCCAGATAACGCATTTTTAGAAAAGAACCAGCCTGAGGCGGCTATGAAGGTTACAAGGAAAAGGATTATTTCTCCGAAATGCCTTTTAAACATATTTGTATGCGAGTAAAAAACGGTTCTCTTATTATAAGAGAACCGTTAGGTTAAAACAATTTAGTCGTTAAAATACACTCTTTTCAACGCTAATTCCAACCCACGAAATTCCGCTAAACCTCTTAAACGACCAATCGCAGAATAACCTGGGTTGGTTTTTTTCTTGAGATCATCCAACATTTGATGACCGTGGTCAGGACGCATTGGAATTAAACGATGATCGCCATTCGCTTTGCGACGGTATTCCTCAGTTAATAGTGCTTTCACCACCGCAAACATATCCACATCACCAGTTAGGTGATCAGCTTCGTGGAAACTTTGAGGATTATCTTCCCGTTGAGTCGCACGCAAGTGAGCGAAGTAAATGCGATCTGCAAAGGTTTCTGCCATTTTTACCAAATCGTTTTCTGCTAATACGCCATAAGATCCGGTACAGAATGTAAACCCGTTTGCTGCAAGCGGTTGTATTTCCACGAACCATTGCATATCTTCTATGGTTGATACAATACGTGGCAAACCTAAAATCGGACGCGGTGGATCATCCGGGTGAATTGCCATACGAATACCTACTTCTTGTGCGACTGGTACAATTTCATTTAAGAAATAAGCTAAGTGAGTACGGAATTTATCAGCAGAAATACCTTTATAGCGATCTAACTGAGCTTGGAATTCTTCAAGGGTATAACCTTCCTCAGAACCCGGTAAACCAGCAATAATATTTTTAGTCAATTTTGCAATATCAGCTTCGCTCATCTTATCAAAATAGGCTTTCGCTTCTGCTCTCTCTGCTTCTGAATAGGTATCTTCTGCCCCCGGGCGTTTTAAAATATAGAGTTCAAATGCTGCAAAGGCAACTTGGTCGAAACGCAATGCTTTAGAACCATCCGGCATTTCATAGTCAAGATCAGTACGAGTCCAATCCAGCACAGGCATAAAGTTGTAACATACTGTGTCAATGCCACATTCCGCGAGGTTACGTAACGTTTGTTTGTAGTTATCAATCCATTGTTGGAAATTGCCAGTTTGAGTTTTAATTTCTTCGTGAACCGGCACACTCTCAACAACAGACCAAACCAGACCTTTTTCAGCTAATTGTGCTTTACGTTTATTGATTTCTTCTATCGACCAAACCTGCCCGTTCGGAATATGGTGCAACGCAGTTACGATCCCGGTTGCACCTGCTTGTCTTACATCATCTAAAGATACTGGATCATTTGGTCCATACCAACGCCATGCTTGTTCCATAGTAAACTCCTATAATTGTAGTTTAGGTTCTAGATACCTACTACAACGGGATTGGCATTGAATAGATATCCATCAAATTTAGGGTCTTCAACATCAGATAATTCAAACAGTTTTGTTTTGACATTCTCTAAATGTTGCCACATAGCTCTACGAGCTAATGCAGGATTTTTTCTTTGTATCGCATTTAAAATATTCTCATGATCCTGAACCCACAAATGATGGTGATCATGTTGTAATATCCTAGTATGTAATTGAGTCCACATTGCACTATTAAAACGATATTTCCATAGTTGTTCCTGCAGTTGGACTAATACATCGTTCCCAGTAATCGTGGCAAGTGCAAGATGAAATTCTTTATCTGCACTATAATCATCCATTTTTTCTAGTAGTAGTTTCTTTTCACGCTCCAAAATATTCCTTAATACTTGAATATCTTGTTTTGTCGCTTGCTGAGCAGCAAACTCCGCAATACTACTCTCCAATAATTGACGAGCTTGTAATAATTCGAATGGCCCAACATCACGTAGTTCAACAGATGACTCATCCTGATTTAGCTCAGGTACCTTTATGACATAAACACCAGAGCCTTTTTTAACCTCAATTAACTTTTCAACCTCAAGCATTACCATTGCTTCCCTTACAATGGTTCTACTCACATCAAACCGTTCGGAAATTTCTCTCTCTGTAGGTAATTTATCTCCTACTCTATATTTTCCTTGAGATATCTCTTCTTTGAGAATTTTTCCTATTTTGGTATACGTTCTAGAAGTATTTTGCATAAATCCCCACAAAATTGGAATACCAAAATATCATTTTTGTGACAAACTTCACAAAAATACAAATCTGGAATACCAATATTATTTTTTTGTATTAATATGTGTACATAAAATATCATCGACCTTACTAAATGTCGACTTACTTTATCTAAAAAAGGAAGAAAATTATGAATACACCTATTAAATCTATCTGTCTAGTAGAGCCACATAAAGTTGGTATACATTCTGTTTCCTACCCTATAAAACAGGATAGTGATGTATTAATTAAAGTCGATGGAATGGGGATTTGCGGTTCTGATATAGGGGCATTCCGAGGTACAAATCCTTTAGTTACCTACCCAAGAGTATTAGGGCATGAAATCGTTGGAACTGTCATTGAAGCAGGATTTGGAATGCCAGACAATGTCAAAGTTGGCGATAAAGTTATCTTAGAACCCTATATTTACTGTGGAGATTGTTATCCTTGTTCCATTGGTAGAACAAATTGTTGCGAAACTTTAAAAGTATTAGGTGTACATATTGATGGAGCAATGCAAGAAGTTGTCAGACATCCAGCCAATATGATTATAAAAGCACCAGATATGCCAATTCACGAATTATCTCTAGCAGAGCCTCTCACCATTTCTTTACATGCTATCCATAGAACCAAAGTAAAAGCAGGTGAACATGTTGCTATTATTGGTGCAGGAACAATAGGTTTAATGGCTGCATTAGTCGCAAAGGTTTATGGTGCTACACCAATTCTGATCGATATTTTGGATAAACGATTGGAATATGCGAAATCAATTGGCATTCCTCACACCATCAACCCAACAAAAGAAAACGATCTTGAAGCACTCAAATCCATTACTAACGGTAGAATGGCTGAAGTTGTTATTGAGGCATCGGGGGCGAATATCGCCGTTCAAAACACTCTGAAATATACCTCTTTTGCAGGCAGAATTGCTTTAACCGGCTGGCCAAAAACCGAAACACCTCTACCAACAAATTTAATCACATTTAAAGAGCTTAATATTTATGGTGCAAGAACAAGTAAGGGGGAATTTGAAGAAGCATTAGAGCTTCTCGCATCGAGAAAAATTGAACCAAAAGATATTATTAGTAAGGTAATCAAATTTGATGAGATTCCTTACTATATACAAGAGCTTTCAGATAACCCTGATGATTATCTCAAAATCATAGCGGTATTTTAAATCTTAATTAACCAAATGAGGTACTAATTATGAAACTCAAAACATTAACCAAAGCTTTATTAATTTCTAGTCTTATGCTTGCCGGTTCTGCATTTGCAAAAACCATCATTAAAATTGGTCATTACAACTCTGATGTTCATCCTTCAAACGTTGCCTTACAAGAGTACTTTAAAAAAACTATTGAAGATAAAACGGAAGGGCGTTATGAAATTAGAATCTTCCCAAATAACCAATTAGGTGGTGAAGACCAAATCGTCAATGGATTACGTAATGGGACTATTGAAGGCGGTATTACAGGATTACTATTACAAAACGTAGACCCTATTTTTGGTGTTTGGGAATGGCCGTATCTTTTCAAAGATAATGCTGAAGCCAAAAAAGTATTGGCGTCACCTATTGCTCAAGAAATTGGTGAAAAAATGGAACAATATGGAATCAAACTACTCGCTTATGGTATGAACGGTTTCCGTGTTATTTCTTCCAATAAAAAAGTAGAAAAATTTGATGACTTTAAAGGGCTACGTCTAAGAGTACCATTAAATTCATTATTCGTTGATTGGGCAAAAGCAATGAATATTAATCCTCAAAGTATGCCATTAAGTGAAGTATTTACTGCATTAGAACAAAAAGTAATTGATGGTCAAGAAAATCCATATATGTTAATTAAAGATTCTGGTTTGTATGAGGTACAAAAATACATTATTGAATCTAACCATATTTTCTCACCGGGCTTATTACAACTTAGTTTAAAAACTTGGAACAAGATCTCTAAAGAAGACCAAGCTATTTTCCTGGAAGCTGCAAAACTATACCAAGAAAAAGAATGGGAATTGGCAATGAAAATGGAGCAAGATGTCAAAGACTTCTTCCATAAAAACGGTAAAGAAGTAATCATCCCAAGTGACGCATTCAAAGCCGACATGCTAAAAGCATCAGAAACACTTTATCAAAATTTCTATCAGAAATATGATTGGGCCAAAGATGTAATTTCAAAAATCCAAGCTGCAAAATAGTTGCTCTATTTGGCTACCTTACATACATAAGGTAGCCATTATAAAAACATAAAAGGGGAAATTTATGAAAATTTCTACAGCTTTAGATAGAACCTTGAAAACACTCGCAATTCTAGCTCTATCTACTATGATTATTCTTGTCTTCTTTAATGCCGTTTTACGGTATTTCTTTGATTCAGGTATTGCTTGGTCAGAAGAGTTTGCTCGTATTTGCTTTGTTTATATGATCTTCCTGGGAATTATTTTAGTTGCGAAGGAAAGAGGTCATTTAACTGTAGATATTGTTGTTTCAGCTTTACCTGCAAAAGCACAAATGTATTTTCTTTTCTTTGCTGACATTTTGGTATTAGTTGCTCTCTCTTTTATCACTTACGGTGCATATCAATTAATGTTATTAACATACACTCAAAAAATGCCCGCAACCGAGATTTCATCAGCATTCCTATATTTAGCAGCGGTAGTTTCAGCAGTTTCTTACTTTTTAATTGTATTTACAAATCTGTGGAAACAGATTCGATTAGCTTTTTCTAAAGAGGAGAAATAAATATGTTGTGGTTATTTTTAGGAAGTTTATTTTTCTTTCTCTTTCTAGGTGTCCCTGTTGCACTATCAATGCTATTAAGTGCTAGCTTTATGTTATGGCAAATGGATATGTTTGATGCCCAATTAATCACAGAAAACTTTGTAATGGGTACAAATAATTTCCCTTTAATGGCCATACCTTTTTTCATGCTAACTGGCGAAATAATGAAACATGGTGGTATATCTGAACGAATCATCAATTTTGCAATGAGTATGGTTGGGCATATAAAAGGTGGTCTTGGATACGTTGTTATCATTTCAGGATTAATTTTTGCAGGGTTATCCGGTTCTGCCGTGGCAGATACTGCCGCCCTTGGAGCGATTTTAATTCCAATGATGGTAGCAAGAAAATATGATGTTGCACGTTCTACAGGGTTAATTTGTGCAGCAGGTATTATTTCTGTCGTTATCCCACCAAGCATTCCGATGATTGTTTACGGGATTACCGCAGGTGCATCAATTACCAAATTATTTATGGGAGGTATGGTTCCTGGTTTCTTAATGGTTATAGGTTTATGGTTGGTGTGGAAATATTTATATCGCAATGAAGAACAAACTGTTGAACCAAAACAAACTGCTCAGGAACGCTGGGCTGCATTTAAAGCCGCATTTTTACCGCTATTACTTCCAGTCATCATTATTATAGGATTAAGAGGTGGCATTTTTACCCCGACTGAAGCAGGTGTTGTTGCCGCCATTTATGCTGCAGTTATTAGTGTGATATTAAAAGGTCTAACCTTAGATAAAATACAAGATGTATTCTTAGGCACAATAAAAACAACCGCAATGGTGATGTTTGTTGCAGCTGCAGCTATGATTTCTGCATTTGCCGTAACCGTCGCACAAATTCCAATGGAATTAGTCGAGTTCATCAAAGGCATTACCGATAGTCCAACGATATTAATGTTTGTCATTATGCTTTTCTTATTACTCGTTGGCTGTGTAATGGATTTAATCCCCGCTGTGCTTATCTTTGTACCTGTTTTGTTACCGTTACTCAGAGCCTACAATATTGATATTGCCTACTTCGGTATTATGATGGTCATTAACCTATCTATCGGTTTAATTACACCTCCAGTCGGAACGGTCCTATATGTCGGCTCTGGTATTGCAAAAATTGGTATAGCTCGTTTAACAAAAGGTATTTATCCATTCCTATTAGTTTATGCTGTTATCTTACTCTTACTAACACTATTCCCTGGAATCATTATTGTACCAATGAATTGGCTATCTTAGGAGATTGAATTATGTCTATTGCTATAAACCATCATTTTGAGAATAAAGTAGTTATTATAACCGGTGCAGGTGGTGTTCTATGTGCCTATTTTGCCAAAGAAATTGCCAAAACAGGAGCAAAAGTCGCCTTGTTAGATATTAACTTTGCATCTGCACAAAAATTTGCCAAAGAAATTTGTGCAGAAGGCTATATAGCAAAAGCCTATCAAACCAATATCTTAGATTTAGAAAGTATTAAAAGCACTCGTGATGCCATTGCCGATGACTTTGGAACCTGTGATATTTTAATCAATGGGGCAGGTGGAAATAATCCGGAAGCGACCACCGATAATGAATTTCACGAAGTAAATTTACCTGAAAATACAAAATCATTCTTTGAATTGGACAAAAACGGTATTGAGTTTGTTTTTAACTTAAATTACTTAGGCACACTACTCCCTACCCAAGTATTTGCAAAAGATATGATTGATAAAGAAGGAGCAAACATTATTAACATTTCCAGTATGAATGCCTATACGCCACTGACCAAAATTCCTGCTTATTCCGGTGCAAAAGCGGCTATCAGTAACTTTACTCAATGGCTTGCAGTTTACTTCTCTAAAGTGGGTATTCGTTGCAATGCGATTGCACCGGGATTCTTAATCAGTAATCAAAATCGAGGATTACTCTTTGATAGTGAGGGTAACCCAACTGCTCGAGCCAATAAAATTTTAACCAATACTCCAATGGGACGTTTTGGAGAAGCCGATGAGTTAGTTGGGGCAATTTTATTTTTAATGGATCATCATTATTCAAGCTTCATCAGTGGTATTGTATTACCTGTTGATGGTGGATTTTCTGCTTATAGTGGAGTGTAATTCTCTTCACAAAAAAGGAGATAACAATGAACAAACTCGCCATCATCGGTGAATGTATGATTGAGCTCAACGGCGAACCCTTTGGCAATATGCGTCAAACTTACGGCGGTGATTCACTCAACACCGCTACCTATCTGGCTCGGGTGAGTTCGCCCGAACAGATTGAGGTGCGTTATATTTCCGCTTTAGGTACGGATAAACTCAGTCAAGGGATGTTGGAAGCTTGGCAGACAGATAATATCAATACCGATTTTGTTCTGCTTGATGAACACCGCCAGCCGGGGCTTTATCTGATTCAGTTGGATAAATTCGGCGAGCGGACTTTCCTTTATTGGCGTAATCAATCTGCAGCTCGCTACTTGCTCCAACACTCAGACTATCCTAACATTCTTCGGGCAATGGCTGAAGTAGATATGATTTATCTCAGCGGCATCAGTCTCGCAATCTTGCCTGAAAACGACCGCTCTTTGCTGATTGAGCAGCTTCGTGAGTTGAAAAAACAAGGCATTAAAATCGCCTTTGACAGCAACTACCGTCCGAAACTGTGGGAAAGCGTGGCGTCTGCCCAGCAAAACTATGCAAAACTACTGGAATTAGTGGATTTAGCCCTCGTTACTTTTGATGATGAACATCTGCTTTGGGGCGATGAGAACGAACAAGCCACTCTTACCCGTCTTGCTCAGTATGGCATTGAAACTATTGTGGTAAAACAAGGCTCGCTGGGAGCAACCGTGCAACATAACGGCAAACAGATTTTTGTTCCAACCGTTCCAGTTGAGAATGTGGTTGATACCACCTCCGCAGGTGATTCCTTTAATGCGGGTTTCCTCAACGGTTACTTACTTGGCAAAGATTTAACTACCTGTTGCCAACAAGGCAACCAAGTTGCAGGGATTGTGATTCAACACAAAGGAGCGATTATTGATAAAGCCGCTACCGCTCATTTGAAATCGCAGTTTGAACAAGCAATGTAAATAACAGGCAAGCGGTTAAATTTGCAAAATTTTTTACAAAAATGACCGCTTGTACCCCAAAAGAGGTTAAAAAATGCGTTATACCACTGAACAAATCGTAGAGAAATTAAGAGAACTCAAAGTTGTCCCCGTCATCGCTCTCGACAATGCTGAGGATATTCTACCCCTAGCGAAAACCTTATCCGAAAACGGTTTACCTGTGGTAGAAATCACCTTCCGCTCCGCTGCGGCTGAACAGGCGATTAAATTAGTCAAAGCCCATTATCCTGAAGTATTAATTGCCGCCGGCACTGTGCTAACCAAAGAACAGGTGCTTACCGCTAAAAATGCCGGAGCAGACTGCATTGTTACGCCGGGCTTTAACCCGAATATCGTGAAATATTGCCAAGAGCTAGGTTTACCCATCACTCCGGGGGTGAACAACCCGATGGCAATTGAAGCCGCCCTCGAACTCGGCATACAAGCGGTCAAATTTTTCCCTGCCGAAGCAAGTGGCGGCGTGAAGATGATTAAGGCGTTGTTAGGTCCTTACGGCAACTTACAGATTATGCCGACAGGCGGCATTTCCCCAACTAATATCAAAGAGTACCTCGCTATTCCAAATGTAGTTGCCTGTGGTGGCTCTTGGTTTGTGGAGAAGTCATTGATTAAAGAGAAAAAATGGCAAGAGATTGGGGAGATGGTGAGAGAGGTTGTTGAATTGGTAACGTAGCCCTCGTTATGAACTCAGCCGAGCTAGAAGGTCATTTCTATGGTTCAAATGCAAGCGAAATCGGTGGTGCTTATAGCTCATCAGACTTCTCCGGTACATTTGGCGGTAAAAAACAATAATTTTTTTATTGATTTTTTTGAAAGGCTATTGAAAAATAGCCTTTTCTATTTCTTTTATAATACTTTACTATGAAAAAAATTATTCCTATTGCTTTCAGTTTAGCTGCACATTTTGCATTAGCTGATACCGCCCCAGCTCCAATTCAAGAGAAAATGGATAATCAGCGGATGCAACAAAATCAATCGTTTGAGACACCGGAACATAAAGTTGCTCAAGCTCAGCCCAAAGTGCAAAATAGCAATCAGACTATTTCAATTTCAAGCCAAGAACTCATTCAGCAGCCTGAGTTATTAAATTCAGCAATGCTGACGGCATTGGTAACAGGCAATACCGAAAACGTCCTCTTTTTATTGCCGATATACCAAAAACTCCCTACATCTAAGCAAAATCGTGAAATGATTACGTGGGCAAAGGCAACAGAGGCAAAATCAAATCAAGATTATACTCAATCTATTAAGCTCTACCGAGAGTTGCTGGCAAGTTATCCGGAAAATCAGCCGATCCGAATGCAGCTTGCGGTGGCACTTTTTGAAAACCGTGAAAATGAAGCCGCAGAAGCACAATTTCATAAATTACAAGCGGATAAATTACCTATAAAAATTACAAATATCATCAATCATTATTTAGAAGCCATCAGTAAACAAGACAAATGGGTATTTCAAGGCGGCTTAACTTATTTAAATGATCCAAATATTAATAATGCTCCAGCTTCAGGCACAACTTACGGCAGATGGTCAGCTCCGAAAAAAGAGTCTGCTCAAGGGATTGGGCTAAGTTTTGACGCTGCGAAAAAATGGTCTTGGGGAAATGGTTTCTTCCACGAGTTTCGCCTAAACGGTAATGGCAAATATTATTGGAATAATAAAAAATATAATGAATATTCGCTTAGAGAAAGTTTCGGATTAGGCTATCAAAGTGCGAAACAAAAAATCACAGTTTTACCTTTCTTAGAGCAAACTTGGTATGCGGGCGGTTCTACTCAAAGTCAAAGCACTAAGCGTTATTCAAATGCAGGTGGTGTTAATACTCGTTGGCAATACTGGATTACGCCACAATGGCAATCCTCAATAACGTATGAATATGCCGAGCAACGTTATACCCGTCGCCAGCACTTAGATGGAAATTATCATTTTGTTTCTCCGAGTATTTACTACCATCCAAGCAGCCAGCAATATTGGTTTGTTGGAGCGAACTTTAACCGCAATAGCACCCGAGATTTAGATGACAGCTTTATTCGTCGAGGTGTTTCACTAGGTTGGGGGCAAGAGTGGAAGAATGGGCTTTCAAGCCAATTAAGCGTGAGCTATGGTCGCAAGCAATATAGAGCACCAATGCCTATTTTCCAAATTACCCAGCGTAATAAAGAATACGGCGTACAAGCGAGTATCTGGCACAGAGCCGTGCATTTTAAAGGCATTACTCCTCGTTTAACCTGGCAATATAACAAAGTAAAAAGTAATCACACTTTTTATAGTTATGATAAAAACCGTGTGTATATTGAGTTTTCACATACGTTCTAAGCAAAATCGCCCTGTTCAAGGGCGATTTTTTTGACTTAACAATTTAACAACTTCTTCAACCGATAAAGTTCTTCTAACGCTTGTCTTGGCGTGAGTTCATCAGGTTGGATTGCTTTGAGTGCTTTTTCTAGCTCGCTTTCTTCTGCAACAAGCGGTCGAATTGCTTCGTTTTTTTGCAAATCATCGGAAAAGTCTGCTGCAAAAAGCAAATCCGCCTGTGGGTGTTCATTGGCTTGTTTGGTTTGGTGGGAAATTTCTTCTAAATGAGCTAAACGTTGTTTTGCCAATTGAATCACTTGCTTTGGCACACCGGCAAGAGCCGCCACCGCCAAGCCATAACTTTTGCTTGCTGCCCCTTCTTGTACCGAGTGCATAAAGGCAATGGTGTCGTTATGTTCTCTCGCATCTAAATGTACGTTTGCCACGCCTTTAAGCTGATTTGGTAGCCCTGTTAGCTCGAAATAATGGGTAGCGAATAGGGTTAAAGATTGCGTTTTCTTCGCCAACCATTCCGCACACGCCCACGCCAGCGATAAACCATCATAGGTGGAAGTACCACGCCCGATTTCATCAATCAGCACCAGACTATTTTCGGTAGCTTGGTGCAAAATATTCGCCATTTCGGTCATTTCCACCATAAAGGTTGAACGCCCGGAAGCCAAATCATCACTTGCTCCAATACGAGTGAAAATACGATCAATCGGACCAATTTCCGCACTTTCTGCCGGCACAAAACTGCCGATATACGCCATCAAGGTAATCAGGGCAATTTGTCGCATATAAGTGCTTTTACCCCCCATATTCGGACCTGTTACAATCAACAAATGGCGTTGAGCATTCAGAAATACCGGGTTGGCAATAAACGGATCGGTTAACACCTGCTCAACCACAGGGTGTCTGCCACCTTTGATATTTACCGTTCTAGTTGGGCTAAAAGTCGGGCAAACGTAGTTTAAACTGTCTGCTCGTTCAGCAAGGTTAGTCAGTACATCAAGAGTTGAAAGTACCATTGCGGCAAGTTGTAACTCGCCTAATCGTGGCATCAAAATATCGAACAACTCATCATAAAGTTGCTTTTCAAGTGCGAGCGATGCCCCCTTCGCTTTTAATACCTTGTCTTCATAGGTTTTGAGTTCAGGAATAATATAGCGTTCGGCATTTTTAAGCGTTTGGCGACGGACATAGTGAATCGGGGCTTTATGAGCTTGCCCTTGACTGATTTGAATATAGTAGCCGTGTACCGCATTAAAGCCTATTTTCAGTGTATCAATGCCGGTGGTTTCACGCTCACGAATTTCCAAATTTTCTAAATATTGGGTTGCTCCATCTGAAAGCTCTCGCCATTCGTCCAACTCCGCATTGTAGCCTTCAGCAATCACACCTCCATCACGAATAAGTTGTGGCGGATTTTCAATAATCGCACGCTCAAGCAAATCAAGTAGCTCGCTGAAATCTGCTAATTGAGATAGCAATTTATCTAAACTAGCGGTCAAATTTTGGGAATTTTTTGCAATTTCGGGCAGTTGTGCCAATGCGGTGCGTAAGCGTGTGAGATCACGAGGGCGAGCGGAACGTAACGCAACACGAGCTAAAATCCGCTCCATATCACCAACTTGTTGAAGTAACGGTTGGAGATCGCCTACTCTATCGTGCTGAATAATAGCTGCAATGGTCTGTTGTCTTTCTTGCAGTTTGGCATAATCTCGAATGGGCTGATGAATCCAGCGTTTGAGTAAACGGCTTCCCATTGGGGTAACGCATTTATCTAATACAGCAGCCAGCGTGTTTTCCGTGCCACCTGCGAGATTTTGCGTAAGCTCTAAATTACGGCGGGTTGCAGCATCTAATAACACAGTATCGCTATGTTGAGCTAACTTAATAGAATTAATATGAGGCAATGCGGTACGCTGGGTTTCTTGTGCATAATGCAACACACAACCTGCAGCACAAAGAGCAACGATAGCCTTCTCTACTCCAAACCCCGCAAGACTTTGTGTGCCGAACTGGCGGTTTAATAATTGAATGGAAGTTACCAGCTCAAACTCCCACACAGGACGGCGACGTAAGCCTTTATAATTATTTAAAATGCCCGCAGCCGAGAAATCTTCCGCATACAGAATTTCCGCCGGTTGTAAACGTTGTAATTCTGCCGCCAACGCCTCTTTGTTCGGCAACTCGCTGATTAAAAACCGCCCAGAAGTCATATCCAATGAGGCTATCGCAAAAATACCTTTTTCCTCATAGACTGCTGCCACTAAATTATCTTGGCGTTCAGGTAACAATGCCTCATCGCTAACCGTTCCCGGTGTTACAATTCTCACTACTTTACGCTCAACAGGTCCTTTTGAGGTGGCTGGATCGCCCACCTGTTCGCAAATTGCCACACTCTCGCCCAATGCCACCAGCTTTGCTAAATACCCTTCTACTGCGTGATACGGCACCCCCGCCATTGGAATAGGCTCACCTGCCGATTGCCCACGTTTGGTCAGCGAGATATCCAACAACGCCGCCGCTCGTTTTGCATCATCATAAAATAGCTCATAGAAATCCCCCATTCGGTAAAATAGTAAAATATCCGGATTTTGAGCTTTGAGTTGCAAATATTGCACCATCATCGGCGTGTGAGTAGAAAGATCTTTCGTCATCAATTGTTTAAGTAGTTAGAAATCATTGCCGTTAGTTTAACAGATTAGGGGATCGGAAAAAACAAGCGGTGGTTTTTCGATAAAATTTTGCAATGGTAAGTCGTTATTTTTTTGCTAGAATACGCAAAATTTTTAATGGAAACGCATTATGTTTAAAAAAATAATATTACTTTCAACAGGCTTTTTGGCTGTTGCTTGCACATCAAATGAAACCATAAAAGAAGAAGCTTTTCCGGGTGAATTTGCGAATGCTGATTACGTATTGTCTGAAGCGGACGCTCAAAAATGGGTAGTCTTGAGTAATCAAGCGAAGCAGTGTATTTACCCGAACTTAACCCGTATTCAGCAGGAACATTTTTCTAAGGAAGATTCATATATTTTCTCACAATATGTGTTCTTCTATCCGCTTGAAGAGATTATTGGTGAGCAGTATGTCAAAATCATTCAAAACGATGAAAAATCAATGGGTTACACTCAGCATTTGTTCAAGAAATTTAAAAATAACGAAGCGGTAGAAGAATTACCGAAAAAGCAGTGTGCCACCTTGCGTGCCAATGCGAAAAACGAGCTGTCAGTAGTGAAAGGACAATATCAAAGCGGAATGGCAGAAGAGGCAAAAACAGAAACCAATAAAAATGGAGATAAAGTTGCCACTAACGACAACAAATTCTTCTTCGATATTATCAAATGGGGCAGTGCACTATTGCTCTAATGCTATTAATAAAGCAAGTGGTTATTTTTTAGTTTCAGTAAAAATAACCACTTGCTTTTTTGTCTTGCCGTTAATTACAAATTCAATGAACTTTATTAAATTAGTAAAGTCTTAAAATATAGTTTTTTTCAATAATTCACCCTCTTTTTTATTTAAGTATTTAAGGATTTTAAATGAAACCATTAAAAACATTATTAGCATTAGGCGTTGCTATGGCAGTTTCAGTAACATCATTTGCTGAAACTAATACACAAACAGTGAACGCAAAAGCTGTAGCAACTGAACAAATCAATGCAATTAAAACCTCTACTGCACAAAAAGCAGCTGAAGTTAAAGAAAGTACCAAAGTAAAAGCGAAAGAAGTAAAAGAAAGTGTTGCAGAGAAAACGGAAGCAGTCAAAGCTAAAGCAAGTGCGGCAACAGAAAATGCAAAAGTGAAAGCAGAAGCGGCAAAAATGGCAACAACTGAAAAAGCGGCAACGGCACGTGAAACACTAAATTCAGCTAAAACCGCCACAACAGAAAAAGTTGCAGCAGTAAAAGCAACCGCAGCTGAAAAAACGGCTACGGTGAAAAAATCACAAAAAGTAAATATTAACAAAGCAAGCGAAGAAGAATTACAATCTTTAGCAGGCATTGGCGAATCGAAAGCAAAAGCGATTGTAGAATATCGCAAAAAAGCGGGCAAAATTAAAAGTGCAGCGGAATTATCCAACATTCCGGGTATTGGCGAGGCAACCGTTGAGAAAGTTGCTCCATACTTAACCTTCTAATTCTTTACAAGCGGTAGTTTTGTTGCAAAATTTTGCAAAAAATTAACCGCTTGTTTCTTTCTTACCTTGTATTTTCAATTTTTATCCCCATTTATCTACCCGTATTTATTCGATACATTATTCAATTAATTAAAAGGAACAACAAATGGCATTAGATTTCAATTCAGTTGCATTAGACTCAGTAGAAGCAAAAGGCGGTTACGGTATCGGTTTACAAATCGGTCAGCAACTTTTAGGTAGCGGTATGGATGTAAACGCAGAAGCGGTTGCTCGTGGTATTAACGATGTATTAAGCAACAACCAGCCAGCTATCGACTTAAATGAAGTAACAGCAGCGTTACAAGAATTAGGTCAGCGTGCGGAAGCCGCTCAAGCGGAAGCGTTCAAAGCGATTGATGCAGAAAACAAAGCCTTCCTAGAAGAGAACAAAAAAGCGAAAGGCGTTGTTGTAACCGAAAGCGGCTTACAATATGAAATCTTAACCGAAGGCACAGGTGAAAAACCAACAGCAAGCTCAACAGTGCGTGTTCACTACACCGGCTCATTAATTGACGGCACGGTGTTCGACAGCTCAGTAAAACGTGGTCAGCCGGCAGAATTCCCGGTAGGTGGCGTGATCCGTGGTTGGACAGAAGCATTACAATTAATGCCGGTTGGCTCAAAATGGCGTTTAACCATTCCTCAAGAACTTGCTTACGGTGAGCGTGGTGCTGGTGCGTCAATTCCACCATTCGCAACTCTTATTTTTGAAGTGGAATTATTAGATATTCTATAATTTCCAAAATCACAAAGCCCTGTGAATTTCACTCACGGGGCTTTTTACCATTTTTATCTTGAAAAATATAACCGATGACTCAGAAAAAATCCCTTATCCGCCGATTTATCAAAAATATTTTCTTATACGGCGGCTTGTTTATCCTCATCAGCTTTGTGATGGATTGGTATCGTGCTCCCACCGCTCCGGTAGAATTTGAACAGAAAGTACAATATGATATTCAAAACCAACCGAAAATCATCGCCCAATTAAGTAGCGGTAAGCCTATGTTGCTCTACTTTTGGGGAAGTTGGTGTCATTATTGCGAATTTGTTTCCCCCAATATTCAAGAACTGTCCGAGAACGGCACCGAAGTGTTAGGAGTCGCCTTAAAATCAGGCAATGATACTGAGGTACAAAGCTATCTCAATGAAAACGGCTACACCTTTGCCACTATTAATGACCCGACTGGCGAGTTTTCTCAAGGTTGGGATATTCAAGCTACGCCAACCATTTTAATGATCAAAGATGGCAAAATTATCCATCACACCACCGGCTATACCAGCCACCTTGGATTGAAATTAAGGCTTTGGTTAGCTGGGTTATTCTCTTAATAAATAAGATGTGGATATTTAGGGATTTTTCACTTCTTCTGCAACATCTGCCATAATCTGCCTAAACCATTGCTGAATAGGATCGTGGTTCGCTCTAGCGTGCCACGCCATTGCTTTTTGATATCCTTCAATCACAAAAGGCGGTTCAAGTAAGACTAAATCATTCCGACTTCGCAAAAAATGACTTGGTGCGACAGTAGCATAATCTGTCTGTTTCAATAAATCAGGCAATAATGAAAAATGCCCTACCGATATTTTTACCTTTCGTTTTTTACCTAATCTTTCTAAGGCAGTATCTGTCGCACCAGCAAAATGCCCCCCATTATAAGCAACCAACACAAACTCTAGCTGACAAAAAGTTTCTACCGTCCATTCTTGTTTTAACACAGGATGATTATGCCTTACAGCACAGGTGTAAGTTTCAGAGAAAAGGCGTTGATAATATAAATTTTCTGTTAATTCTTGCTCACCTAAAATAGCCAAATCCCATTCACCGGTTAATAACCGCTCTTCAAGTGGTTGCCCTTGAATCGGAAAAAAGGCGACTTTAACATCAGAAGCCAATTTAGCTATTTTCAACGCAAAAGGGACACCTAGCGTACGAATTCCATTTTCTGTTCCCGCTAGTTTAAACGTATATTTCAACTCTTCAGGTTTAAATTCTATTGGTTTCACTAAGGCAGAAATATTTTCCAAGATCAGTTTAACAGGTGCTTGTAAAGCTAATGCTCTATTTGTTGGCAGCATTCCGTGTGAGGAACGAATAAAAAGCGGATCATTAAACCGATGGCGAAGACGATTTAACATCGCACTGACCGCAGGCTGGGTTAAAGCTAAACGTTCTGCCGCACGGCTAACGTTTCGTTCTTCCAATAATGCGTTAAGTGCTTTTAAAAGGTTGAGATCAAGATGATTGAGTTCTTTCATAGATATAAATAAAAATAATAAAATTTATATTAATAAGTGATTATATTTATATCATATAAATATCTATACTGCATTCATCAATTACCTCTCTTCATAAGGAAAAACTATGCCACATATTAATATTAAATGTTATCCCAAAGGATTATCTGAGCAAGAATTACAAGCGTTTGCCAATGATTTAACCGCATTTGCAAGTGAACGTTTAAATACACCTGCCGAATATATCACAATTGCCTATACTGAAATTCCTGCCGAACAATGGAAAGAAACCGTGTATGACAGTGAAATTAAACCGAATCAAGATACTCTATTGCGTAAAGCACAATATAAAATGTAATCACTACAAGCGGTTATATTTTAATGAAAATTTACTCTTTTTATAATGGAGGAAAAATGAAACGAATCAAAACGATCATCCTAACTTTAGGGCTAGGTTTCACCATAAATAGTTTGGCTCAAGACAATACCGTTCGCTATTTTGGTCAATCAGAAGCAAGTTATCAACCCACTCAGCCTTATGGTATGAATGAAAAAGCGGGTAAATATGCCGACGTAGGCGATACAAAAATTTGGTATGAAATTTATGGAAAAGGTGATCCTGTGGTTGTGCTACACGGCGGTCTAGTAGGCTCACCGGCAGAAATGGGAGAATTTATTGACAACCTCGTAAAAAGTCAATACCAAGTCATTTCAATCACGACTCGAGGACATGCTAAATCCTATATAGGTACAGCTAAACCGACTTACCCACAGAAAGCTGATGATTTAAAGAAAGTCTTGGAAAACACGAACATCAAAGAGAAAGTATCATTAATTGGATTTAGTGATGGCGGCTACACCGCATTACATTTTGCCAAACAATATCCGGAGCAGACAAAACAAGTGGTTGCAATTGGTGCCGGAGAGTGGGCTAAAGGTTATATTCAAGGCTCTCGCAAAGCTGATATGAAATTTGCGGACATCGCTCAATTCGATCCACAATATTGGCAACAGCAAGCCGCTATTCGCCCCGAACCGAATAAAACGGAAGAATGGTTCGAACAAGCTAATACGACTTATAACGAAACAACAGTCAGCAAAGAGATTTTCAGTCATATTCAAGCACCGACCCTGTTAGTAGTGGGAGAAAAAGATCAGAATGCCACTTTAGATAGTGTGCTTAATGCTTATAAAATGCTACCGAAAGGCAGTTTATCCGTTATCCCAAACGCTAACCACCCTGTATTTATCGAAAACTTCTCTGCGGTTTGGAATGCTGTTCAACCATTCCTAGCACAACAGAAATAACAAATAAAATAAGCGTATCACTTTCAAGTAATACGCTTATTTTGCAAAAAATCCCTCAAAAACAACCGCTTGTTAAATCAAAAAAATCACCGGCACTAAATTCATTGTGATCATTGTGGTAATCGACAAAATCAGGCGGGACGAGCCGAAAATAAAGCCTCGGTTTTTGCCGTTATCAAATTTCACCAATAAATTCGCCATTGCGGTTAAAGCAAAGACTTCCACCACCGTGAAAATCACAGTGTAAATATAAGCGGCGGTTAAGGTAGCGGCTTGAACGGCAATAAACCAAGGTAGAATAATTGCAACAGCAAGCAGAGGCGAAACCCAAATCAACTGCTTTTTCGTTAAATTAATCTTACGGGAAAACGAGGATTGCAGGCTTACGGTTAAAATCCCGTTGATAAATAAAGCTATCGGCGAATGTTCAGGGGCGTTCAGCACTTTATCAAATAAATACGGGAAAATAATGAAATAGGACGATGCGACACTCAACGGCACAAACAGCATTAAGTGGGCGAACAAAAACTCTTTGTTAATGATTTCTTTGATTTGTGAGAGACGGAATTTCACGCCGCCGCTAATGCCCTCCACCGCTGAAAATGGTTTAACCATAAACGCAAATAGTACCGCCTCCAGCAAAAAGCAGATCCAAATCAGTGTTTCAATCATCTCAAACTTGATGAAAGGAATAATGATAAGCGGAGCTAACATTGAAGACATACTGGTTACTTTAAGATATTTGCCTTGTAAACGAGTTTTTGAGGCATATTCATTGCCTGCAAGAGCCAGCAAACAAGCTCTCGCATTTGTGCCGAACAAGCAACTGCCTAAGCCGAAACAGGTTGTCGCCATCAGCAATACAATATAATTATCCGCTACTAAAAATAGCATATACGCCACAACATCTAAGAAGCAGCCAAGTAACATCATTTTAGCTAAGCCGTAGCGATCGCCCCAAATTCCTGCCAAAATGGCTAATGCTTGGTTGCAAAATAGTAATAACGAAAGCGAAAAAGCAATTTGGGTGTTATCTAATCCTTTCCCTTTCAGATAGAAGAAAAAGACGCTCTGCATTGAAAAAAATGCGGTGGTGGAAATAAAACGGCGAGTGAGTAAGAGTTTTTCTAAAGACATTAAATGCGTATTGCGTTGTTTAAATAAAGAGCGGCTATTCTACTCCTTCGCCCGAATACGAGCAATCGCACACCGCCTTTTATTTTACCTTTGGGCTTGGTTTCGGTATTATAGCAATCATTACAAGCGGTCAGTTTTTAGTAAAAATTTACCAAAATCCAACCGCTTGCAACCCAATTTGAGGATAAAAAATGAAAGATACCATTGTTGCTCAAGCCACCCCGATTGGTCGTGGAGGCGTTGGGATTTTGCGGGTTTCCGGTCCTTTGGCGGAGACTGTTGCTGAAGCCGTGTTAGGCAAAAAATTATCGCCCCGTGTGGCAAATTATTTGCCGTTTAAAGATGAAGACGGTACGGTGTTAGATCAAGGCATCGCCTTGTTCTTTAAAGCCCCGAACTCCTTTACCGGAGAAGATGTGCTTGAATTGCAAGGACACGGCGGTCAGGTTATTTTAGACCTATTGTTAAAACGCATTCTGCAAGTCAAAGGGCTACGCATTGCCCGTGCAGGTGAATTTTCCGAGCAGGCATTTTTAAACGATAAGCTCGACCTCGCCCAAGCCGAAGCGATTGCCGATTTAATTGATGCCACCAGCGAGCAAGCCGCTCGTTCGGCATTAAAATCTCTACAAGGCGAATTTTCTAACAAAATCAATGCATTAGTAGATAATGTAATTTACTTACGAACCTATGTGGAAGCAGCTATCGACTTCCCCGATGAAGAAATCGACTTTTTAGCCGATGGCAAAATTGAAGCGAAATTAAACGAAATCATCGCCCAATTAGACGGCGTTCGCCGTGAGGCAAAACAAGGCTCAATTCTGCGTGAGGGAATGAAAGTGGTGATTGCCGGTCGCCCTAATGCAGGCAAATCAAGCCTACTCAATGCCTTAGCCGGGCGGGAAGCAGCAATCGTAACCAACATTGCCGGCACAACCCGTGATGTGCTACGTGAACACATTCACATTGATGGAATGCCTCTGCATATTATCGACACCGCTGGCTTGCGTGATGCAAGCGATGAGGTCGAACGCATTGGTATTGCTCGTGCGTGGGACGAAATCGCTCAAGCCGACCACGTTTTATTGATGATTGACAGCACCGAGCAACAAGCCGATCAGTTCCGCAATGAATGGGCGAATTTCTTAGAAAAACTACCAGCAAATATGCCCGTTACCGTCATTCGTAACAAAGTGGATTTATCGGGAGAGTCTGAAGGTTTGATCCAAGTGGATGATTTCACTGTAATCCGCCTATCCGCCCAAACCAAAGTGGGCGTGGATTTACTGCGTGAACATTTGAAAAAATCAATGGGCTATCAAAGCTCAACAGAAGGTGGCTTCTTAGCACGCCGTCGCCATTTACAAGCATTAGAAACCGCCGCTGAACATTTAGAACGTGGGCATATTCAACTTACCCAGTTCTTAGCGGGCGAACTCTTAGCGGAAGAGTTGCGATTAGTCCAAAATGCGTTGAGTGAAATCACCGGGCAATTTACCTCTGACGATCTTCTTGGCAACATCTTCAGCTCGTTTTGTATCGGCAAATAAAATGACACTTTTTAACCGCTTCCAAGCCGAGTGCAGAAAACATCTTCCCCACCAAACGAACTTTTTGATTGGCTTAAGTGGTGGAGTAGATTCGGTGGTATTGCTACACCTTTTTGCTCATACAAACTTTAACATTAGGGCAATTTATATCCATCACGGATTAAGCCCTAATGCAGACAGCTGGGCAGAATTTTGCGAACAATATTGCAAGCGGTTAAATATTCCTTTTATTTTGCAAAAAGTAACGGTTGATTCAACCAACGGTGTAGAAAACGGAGCGAGAGAAGCTCGCTATCAGGCAATTCAGCAACATTTAAAATCGAACGAAATCTTAGCAACTGCTCACCATTTAGACGACCAAGCGGAAACCTTTCTCCTCGCCTTAAAACGTGGCAGCGGAATTAAGGGATTATCCGCAATGCAAGCGGTTACTTTCTTGCAAAATTTTACCGCTTTTAGACCGCTATTAACCTTCAGTAAAGCGGAATTATTGGCTTATGCGAAGGCTCATCAGCTTCAATGGATTGAAGACGAAAGCAATACAAACAACCGATATGATCGCAATTTCCTACGCAATAAAATCTTGCCTTTATTAAACCAACGCTGGCAACAGTTTAGTGAAATGGTTGCTCGTTCCGCTCAACATTGTGCGGAACAACAAGAGCTAATTCAAGAGCTTCTCAATGATGAACTAACGAAAAGTATTGGGGAAAAAAATCAACTTTCTATTGCTCATTTTGAACATTTTTCATTACTCAAACAGCAACAATTAATTCGCTTATGGCTGGAAAAATATGGTGTGATGATGCCAAGCCAAGTGCAATTACAAGCGGTCATTTCTGAGTTAATTTTTGCAAATGCAGATAAAAATCCGCACATTAAAATCGGGGAAAAAGTGATTAGACGTTACCAACAGGCAATCTATATCACTGATGAACTCCCAGAAATCCCTGCTTTTGAAATTAAATTAGGAGCTGAAACCGAACTCGATCTTCCCCATCAATTAGGAAAAATGATACGTCATCAACAAGAAATCATTTGCAAAAAACAAGGTAAAACAGACCGCTTATTATTACCAGAAGCGTTAGCTCAAGAGCAAATTTCGCTTAGAATCAGGCAACAAGGCAAAGTGAAATGTTATGGAAAACCGCATCGGGAAGAAATGAAAAAAATCTGGCAACAGCACAATGTGCCGGTATGGGAAAGAAACCACACATTGCTCGTTTTTTGGCAAGATGAATTTGTGGCTTGTATCAAGAATTAGCCTCTTGGGTGGAATTTTTGATGCAGCGATTTCAAGCGAGCTTTTGCCACTTGAGTGTAAATTTGCGTGGTGGACAAATCACTATGCCCGAGCAACATTTGCACCACTCGTAAATCCGCACCGTGGTTCACCAAATGCGTAGCAAATGCGTGGCGAAGAACGTGTGGCGAGAGTTTATCCGCATCAATGCCTGCAAGTACCGCATAATGCTTTATCCGATGCCAAAAGGTCTGCCTTGTCATCTGCTGCCCTCGTCTGCTTGGAAATACCACATCAGATTGCTGATTATTCAACAAAATCGGACGACCATATTGGAAAAACTCCTGTATCCAATAATTCGCCTCTTCACCTAATGGCACAAGACGCTCTTTATCTCCTTTACCGATAATTCTCACCACGCCTTGCTTTAGGCTGATATTATCTGTGGAAAGCGAGACCAACTCTGTTACACGCAAACCCGTTGCATAAAGTAGCTCTAACATTGCTTTATCACGTAATTCGATTGGATCTAGCGTATTCGGCACATCAAGCAAATCCATTACCTGCTCTTCACTTAGCGATTTGGGTAAATGAGCCCCACGTTTTGGCGAAGTGAGCGTAAGCGTTGGGTCATCTTTGCGATAATTCTCAAGACTTAAAAAACGAAAAAACTTACGTAAACAACTTAACATTCGGGCTGAACTGGTTGCTTTATAGCCTTGCTCTAAACGCTCGCCTAAAAAGCCTTGTAAGTCGATATGGTTAATAGATAGGAAAACCTTTGGCTCAGAAAAATAATCAGAAAAACGCTCTAGATCAGAACGGTAAGAAGCTATAGTGTTTTCAGACAAACCGTGTTCTTGCCATAACGTATCAAGAAATTGTTCAATAATGGGGTCAAGTTCAGCCATACAAGCGGTTATTTTTATTAGAAGTTTTACAAATTCTAGCAGAATTCACAGAGTATAAAAACGAAAAAACCGATTAGTTATACACTAATCGGTTATTAAATAAATTGGCGGAACGGACGGGACTCGAACCCGCGACCCCCTGCGTGACAGGCAGGTATTCTAACCAGCTGAACTACCGCTCCGCTAAATTCTTAGATTGATAATGCCCTACTCTCACATGGCGAATCACCACACTACCATCGGCGTTACTGCGTTTTACTTCTGAGTTCGGAATGGAGTCAGGTAGAGCCACAGCACTCTGGTTATCAATCAAATTCTTTCTATTTAGTCAGTCTACTACTATCTCATTCTATCTACTAATAAACTCACTAAATAAAAACCCGACGATGCTCTACTCTCACATGGCGAATCACCACACTACCATCGACGTTACTGCGTTTTACTTCTGAGTTCGGAATGGAATCAGGTAGAACCACAGCACTATTGTCGTCGGGAAAATCCGTTAAAATCTAAAAACAAGCTGTTACTTTGAGTATGCTTTCTCTGTTCGTCTTTTCTTTGTTTGTCTTCTGTTTAGTCTTTACTCTACTTCGCTTCTCGTCTTTCTCGCTTTCGCTTCCAAAAACACTTGAGCGTTGTATAGTTAAGCCTCTCGGGCAATTAGTACGTGTTAGCTCAACGTATCACTACGCTTACACACCACGCCTATCTACGTCGTAGTCTCCAACAACCCTTACAGACTTATAGTCTGGGAGAACTCATCTCTTGGCAAGTTTCGTGCTTAGATGCTTTCAGCACTTATCTCTTCCGCACATAGCTACTCGGCAATGCGTCTGGCGACACAACCGAAACACCAGCGGTGCGTCCACTCCGGTCCTCTCGTACTAGGAGCAGCCCCAACCAATTCTCCAACGCCCACGGCAGATAGGGACCGAACTGTCTCACGACGTTCTAAACCCAGCTCGCGTACCACTTTAAATGGCGAACAGCCATACCCTTGGGACCTACTTCAGCCCCAGGATGTGATGAGCCGACATCGAGGTGCCAAACACCGCCGTCGATATGAACTCTTGGGCGGTATCAGCCTGTTATCCCCGGAGTACCTTTTATCCGTTGAGCGATGGCCCTTCCATTCAGAACCACCGGATCACTATGACCTGCTTTCGCACCTGCTCGACTTGTCTGTCTCGCAGTTAAGCTTGCTTATACCATTGCACTAACCTCACGATGTCCGACCGTGATTAGCAAACCTTCGTGCTCCTCCGTTACTCTTTGGGAGGAGACCGCCCCAGTCAAACTACCCACCAGACACTGTCCGAGTACTCGTTCCGAGCACTTCGTTAGAACATCAAACGTTAAAGGGTGGTATTTCAAGGACGCCTCCAACAACACTGGCGTGTCATCTTCAAAGGCTCCCACCTATCCTACACATCAAAATTCAATGTTCAGTGTCAAGCTATAGTAAAGGTTCACGGGGTCTTTCCGTCTAGCCGCGGGTACACCGCATCTTCACGGCGATTTCAATTTCACTGAGTCTCGGGTGGAGACAGCCTGGCCATCATTATGCCATTCGTGCAGGTCGGAACTTACCCGACAAGGAATTTCGCTACCTTAGGACCGTTATAGTTACGGCCGCCGTTTACTGGGGCTTCGATCAGGAGCTTCTCTTTCGATAACACCATCAATTAACCTTCCAGCACCGGGCAGGCATCACACCCTATACGTCCACTTTCGTGTTTGCAGAGTGCTGTGTTTTTAATAAACAGTTGCAGCCAGCTGGTATCTTCGACCGGTTCAACCTTCACCCGCGAGGGGCTACAATCTACGCCGGCGCACCTTCTCCCGAAGTTACGGTGCTATTTTGCCTAGTTCCTTCACCCGAGTTCTCTCAAGCGCCTGAGTATTCTCTACCTGACCACCTGTGTCGGTTTATAGTACGGTTCAGTGTAATCTGACGCTTAGTGGCTTTTCCTGGAAGCGTGGTATCGGTTACTTCAGCACCGTAGTGCCTCGTCATCATCTCTCAGTGTTAATGGAAGACCGGATTTGCCTAATCTTCCCACCTACCAACTTAAACAGGGATATCCAACACCCTGATAACCTAACCTTCTCCGTCCCCACATCGCAATTACACCAAGTACGGGAATATTAACCCGTTTCCCATCGACTACGCTTTTCAGCCTCGCCTTAGGGGCCGACTCACCCTGCCCCGATTAACGTTGGACAGGAACCCTTGGTCTTCCGGCGAACGAGTTTTTCACTCGTTTTGTCGTTACTTATGTCAGCATTCGCACTTCTGATACGTCCACCAAACTTCTCAATTCAGCTTCTTCCGCTTACAGAACGCTCCCCTACCCAACAATGTATCCATTGATGCCGCAGCTTCGGTGACTAGTTTTAGCCCCGTTACATCTTCCGCGCAGGCCGACTCGACTAGTGAGCTATTACGCTTTCTTTAAATGATGGCTGCTTCTAAGCCAACATCCTAGCTGTCTAAGCCTTCCCACTTCGTTTCCCACTTAACTAGTACTTTGGGACCTTAGCTGGCGGTCTGGGTTGTTTCCCTCTCCACGATGGACGTTAGCACCCACCGTGTGTCTCCTATGCATTACTCTTCGGTATTCGCAGTTTGCATCGGGTTGGTAATCCGGGATGGACCCCTAGCCGAAACAGTGCTCTACCCCCGAAGGTATTCACATAAGGCTCTACCTAAATAGATTTCGGGGAGAACCAGCTATCTCCCGGTTTGATTGGCCTTTCACCCCCAGCCACAAGTCATCCGCTAATTTTTCAACATTAGTCGGTTCGGTCCTCCAATTAGTGTTACCCAATCTTCAACCTGCCCATGGCTAGATCACCGGGTTTCGGGTCTATACCTTGCAACTACACGCCCAGTTAAGACTCGGTTTCCCTTCGGCTCCCTTATTCAGTTAACCTTGCTACAAAATATAAGTCGCTGACCCATTATACAAAAGGTACGCAGTCACAGAATAAATCTGCTCCCACTGCTTGTACGCACAAGGTTTCAGGTTCTATTTCACTCCCCTCGCCGGGGTTCTTTTCGCCTTTCCTTCACAGTACTGGTTCACTATCGGTCAATCAGGAGTATTTAGCCTTGGAGGATGGTCCCCCCATCTTCAAACAGGATATCACGTGTCCCGCCCTACTTGTTGTTAGCCTAGTACCACAAGAATGTTTTCGGATACGGGATTATCACCTTCTACGATTGAGCTTCCCAGCTCATTCTCCTAACAAACTTGCTATCACTAACTGGCTCTTTCGCGTTCGCTCGCCGCTACTAACGAAATCTCGGTTGATTTCTTTTCCTCGGGGTACTTAGATGTTTCAGTTCTCCCGGTTTGCCTCATTATCCTATGTATTCAGATAATGATAGTAGATTCTTCATCTACTGGGTTTCCCCATTCGGATATCTTGGATTAAACGCCTCTTATCGACTCATCCAAGCTTTTCGCAGATTAGCACGTCCTTCTTCGCCTCTGATTGCCAAGGCATCCACCTTGTGCGCTTAGTCACTTAACTATACAACCTCAAATGTTTTCATTTAAATTTTCATTTAAATCAATCAAACGATTTTATTTGAAGCGATATTATTCAACTAAACACTTGAGTGCTTTTGTTCACTCAAGATTTTTTATACTCAGACTTTCAATTTATTCACTATTGCTTTTTGCTTTTTGCTTTTTGCTTTTTGCTTTTTGCTTTTTGCTTTAGTGAACTTGAAAAATCTCTCAGTTTTTCAGCTTGTTTCTAAATTTTTAAAGAACATTAAGACAATAAAAATCATCTTTAAATGGCGTCCCCACGGGGATTCGAACCCCGGTTACCGCCGTGAAAGGGCGATGTCCTAGGCCTCTAGACGATGGGGACATCATTTAAAGATGCTTTCCGCTTTGCCAGTTTAGGTCAAGTATTCTAGCAATTTTTGCAAAATTTTTCAAGATTCTAACCGCTTGAATGCCTAAATCTCATTCATCTTTTTTTTGTCCTACTGCTTTATCAAACAATCTGTGTGAACACTTGCTGTCGTTCTGGCTTTACGCCATCAAGCTCTCGCTTCTTGATTCTTGGTAAGGAGGTGATCCAACCGCAGGTTCCCCTACGGTTACCTTGTTACGACTTCACCCCAGTCATGAATCATACCGTGGTAAACGCCCCCCTTGCGGTTAAGCTATCTACTTCTGGTACAACCCACTCCCATGGTGTGACGGGCGGTGTGTACAAGGCCCGGGAACGTATTCACCGCAACATTCTGATTTGCGATTACTAGCGATTCCGACTTCATGGAGTCGAGTTGCAGACTCCAATCCGGACTTAGACGTACTTTGTGAGATTCGCTCCCCATCGCTGGCTCGCTGCCCTCTGTATACGCCATTGTAGCACGTGTGTAGCCCTACTCGTAAGGGCCATGATGACTTGACGTCATCCCCACCTTCCTCCGGTTTATCACCGGCAGTCTCCTTTGAGTTCCCGACCGAATCGCTGGCAACAAAGGATAAGGGTTGCGCTCGTTGCGGGACTTAACCCAACATTTCACAACACGAGCTGACGACAGCCATGCAGCACCTGTCTCAGAGCTCCCGAAGGCACACTCGTATCTCTACAAGCTTCTCTGGATGTCAAGAGTAGGTAAGGTTCTTCGCGTTGCATCGAATTAAACCACATGCTCCACCGCTTGTGCGGGCCCCCGTCAATTCATTTGAGTTTTAACCTTGCGGCCGTACTCCCCAGGCGGTCGATTTATCACGTTAGCTACGGGCACCAGACTCAAGGTCCAATCCCCAAATCGACAGCGTTTACGGCGTGGACTACCAGGGTATCTAATCCTGTTTGCTCCCCACGCTTTCGCACATGAGCGTCAGTACATTCCCAAGGGGCTGCCTTCGCCTTCGGTATTCCTCCACATCTCTACGCATTTCACCGCTACACGTGGAATTCTACCCCTCCCTAAAGTACTCTAGACTCCCAGTCTGAAATGCAATTCCCAGGTTAAGCCCGGGGCTTTCACATCCCACTTAAAAGTCCGCCTGCGTGCCCTTTACGCCCAGTTATTCCGATTAACGCTCGCACCCCCCGTATTACCGCGGCTGCTGGCACGGAGTTAGCCGGTGCTTCTTCTGTAGTTAACGTCAATTGATTGCTCTATTAAAACAATCACCTTCCTCGCTACCGAAAGAACTTTACAACCCGAAGGCCTTCTTCATTCACGCGGCATGGCTGCATCAGGGTTCCCCCCATTGTGCAATATTCCCCACTGCTGCCTCCCGTAGGAGTCTGGACCGTGTCTCAGTTCCAGTGTGGCTGGTCATCCTCTCAGACCAGCTAGAGATCGACGGCTTGGTGAGCCATTACCTCACCAACTACCTAATCTCACTTGGGCTCATCTTATGGCAGGTGGCCCGAAAGTCCCACCCTTTAGTCCGTAGACATTACGCGGTATTAGCTACCGTTTCCAGTAGTTATCCCCCTCCATAAGCCAGATTCCCAAGCATTACTCACCCGTCCGCCACTCGTCAGCAAAGAAGCAAGCTTCTCCCTGTTACCGTTCGACTTGCATGTGTTAAGCCTGCCGCCAGCGTTCAATCTGAGCCATGATCAAACTCTTCAATTAAAAGTTTAATCGCTCAATACTGCTGACATAAAATAATCACACTAATTTAAGTAAACTTAAAAAAGTTAAAATGAATTTCTAGTTAGCACCTATTAAGACTTCAAAATTAAAAAATATTTTCAAAATCAAGTCAATCAACAAGTGCCCACACAGATTGTCTGATAAATTGTTAAAGAGCAAAATAAAACGACGCACCGGAATCAAACTTAATCTCTTCACAACAGTGCGTCGTTGTGTGGGGTGCATTATAGAGATTTTTAAAACTGTTGCAAGCCCTTTTTTTAAAGTTTTTTATCAACTGGATTATTTTTCATCAAAAACCTTAACATCGCTTAAACATCAATCACAGATAGTTGATTAAACCCCCAATCCTGCATAATTTGTCGTTTAATCTCGAATGAGGAAGTTTCTGAGGTACAAAATGCTTCATTAACTAAATCATTCTTTTGATTAAATTTCCCTTCTTCTAATAAGCTTAAAACCCGTTTAGCAATCCCTATTCCCGGATCAACAAAGTATTTCACTTTTGGTAATACTTGCTGCAATTCATTTTTTATCAAGGGAAAATGGGTGCAACCAAGAATAACCGTATCTAATGTGGAATGATCTTGCCAATCCTCAACAACTTTTTGTAAACGAGCCATATCCACTCTGCCCGTTCTCTGTTTTTCTTCTACAATTTCAACTAAATCCGTTGTACCAATTTTTTCTACTATGCAATCTTGAGCATATTTTGCAATGAGTTCATCAACATAGGGGCGAGAAACCGTTCCTTTTGTGGCTAGTAAACCGATGGTTTTACTTTCAGAAATTGCCGCAGCAGGTTTAATAGCCGGTACAGTGCCTACGATTGGAAACTGAAAATGCTCACGCAATGCAGGAAGCACAACTGTGCTTGCAGTATTGCACGCCACCACCACCATATCAAGCGGTTGTTTTTCTGCAATTTTTTGCACAATTTTCACTGCTCGTTCAATCAAAACCCTTTCTGATTTCTCGGAATAAGGGAAAAAAGCATTATCAAAACAATACAAATAGTGAGCGTAAGGTAGCACTTTACGGATTTCATCATAAATCGTTAAGCCGCCCATTCCAGAGTCATATAAAAGAATTGTTGGTTTCATTGTTATTTACTGATTAATTAAGTGCAGAAATGCTACTCCTTTCCATCGTTATATTCAAGTTCTCTCTATTTGACTTAACTATCGAAAATCGCAATAATCCTTCTATTATTTAACCAAGGAGAACATTATGCAAAAATTTAACACACAAGAAATTGGTTGGATTGGTTTAGGTCAAATGGGCGAACCAATGGCTAAACATTTACTTAATAGTGGAGTAAAAGTAGGTGTTTATAACCGCAGTCCGAAAAAAGCAGAGAAAGTAGTGGCAGCAGGCGGTAAATTATACTCCTCTGTTGTTGAGTTAGTGAAAGCTCACGATATTATTTTCTTAATGATTGCAGACTACGCTTCTATTCAGCAAGTATTAAGTGCTGAGGTCTTAGCACAGTTAAAAGGCAAATTAGTCGTGAATATGAGCACCATTTCTCCAAGTCAAAACCAAGCGGTTGAAGCACTTCTTGCAGAACACGGAGCGGAGTTTGTAGAAGCACCTGTTTCAGGCTCAAGCAAAGTAGCAGAAGCAGGAAAATTATTAGTGCTTTCCGCAGGTAAAGAAGAAATTGTTGAGCAAATCAAGCCGCTTTTCGCTGCATTTAGTACGACAACTTTCTATTATGGCTCTGTAGGCAAAGCCGGTGGTATTAAATTAATGATTAACTCACTATTAGGCATTTTCGTTCAAGCTTACAGTGAGGCATTAAATTTTGCTGATCAGTACGGCATTCCGAAAGAGCAAGTGATTGAGATGATTTCAGGTTCGTTTATGAACAGCCCGATTTTCCAAGCAAAAGTGCCGATGTACTTAGCAAATGAATTCCAACCTGCGTTTATGATGACACATATGACGAAAGATTTTAACTTAGCGAGTGAAGAAATTGCGAAGTTAGGTAAATCTTATCCGTTAATTGAACAAGCAACCAAAACCTATAATCAGGCAAATGATTCAGGCTTGAGCGAAGTGGATATGGCTGCGATTTATCAATATCTAGCAAAATAAAATCAAAAATCGGTTGGTGTAATGCCAACCGATTTTTTTATAAAACCGATTTTTTTATAAATAAGGAAAGTTTTCTAAAAACAACTCTTTGACTTCAAGGAAATAGCCATTGATTTGATACACCCCTCGGCGGGCAAAGAAACCGTTTTCTGCTTGTGCCCACTCTAATTTTTTCCTGATCGGATTTTGAGAAAACAACCATAAACCAATCGGCTCGTTACCAAGTGTCGGTATATTTGGGGCGATATTTTCAATCGTTGATCTCGGCACAAGCGTTTGAGCAAAAATCCAATTGGTATCACCATCTTTTAATAACACTTCTCTCAACCAAAAGTCTTCATTGCAAGCGGTCAAATTTTGCGAATTTTTTGCAATCCACTTTTCTTGCACCACTTCCACGTTGAAATCGGTTGCCACATCAAGTAACTTTTGAGTAAGCGACCCATCGTGCAGAAGCCAGTTTTGTTGAGTAAAAGAAAGCGGCTCCGGCACTGAATGCCATTCCGCCGCTAACAGAATTTTACGATATTTTGTAAACATAAAGAAAAAAGGTAAATTATCACGCCGACAATTTACCTTTTTTGCCTTTAAATTTAAAGATTAACCTTTAATTAATTTTCTTACACCTTCTACCACAACAGAAATTGCTTTATGTTCGGTTTCGTGGATTGTGGCTTCGTTTGGAATTTCTTGTTGAGTACGGTTTACAATCACTCCGGACACCATACCTGCTCGTAACCCTAATGCAGAACACATTGTAAAGAGCGTAGCAGATTCCATTTCAAAATTCATTACATTGAGATCTTGCCACTGTTTTAATGAACCTTGAAAATGGCGATAAATTTTGCCTGTGAAGGTGTCGTAACGCTCTTGTCCCGGATAGAACGTATCAGAAGAAGCAGTAATACCAACGTAAGGTTTAACCCCTGCATCAACCGCAGCAGCGTAAAGTGCGTTAGTACACTCAAAGTTTGCTACAGCCGGATATTCCATTGGTGCAAAGTGTTTGCTTGCACCATCTAAACGTACTGCACCGGTGGTAATTAAAATATCGCCTACGTTGATATGTTCTTGAATTGCACCTGTTGTGCCAATGCGTAAGAAGGTACGAACGCCTAATTGAGCGAGTTCTTCCACACAAATTGAAACCGAAGGACCACCAATCCCCGTTGAACAAATAACTACGGCTTCGCCTTCCACATAACCTAACCAAGAGGTAAATTCACGGGTAGATGCTAAAAACTCTGGGTTATCCATTTTTTTTGCAATACGCTCACTTCTGGCAGGATCTCCCGGTACTATCGCAATTTTTGCCCCTTTTAACATCGCTTTTGTTAAACCTAAATGAAATACTTCAGACATAACGATCTCCTTTTGATTTCTAATCATCATTCAAAATTATTCTACCTAGCAAGCGGTTAATTTTCGATATTTTTTTGCGATCAATGTTTGATTTTGTGAAGTAGATCAAAGGCAAACGGTTTCGTTCACTGAGCCTTTTTGATTTGCGATTCGATATAAGTCGGAGCGAAAAAATCCTTATCAGACAGATAGAACACAAAATCTTCTTTAACCAACATCGCAATTAACTCATTAAGATTTTGAATATCCATCGGTGAATAAATCACCGTTAAATTATCAAATTTTTGAATGATTTCTGAGGCTGGGCGGTAATATTGCTCGCCATTCACAAAAATATAGTGTTTACAAGGGTAGCCTTGCTTTTTCACACTTTCAATTGCTCGCCCCAACTCAGGTTGAGCTGTGGTTAGACTAACTACCGCCACCGTTGGTTGGTTGGTTGGTTGGTTGGTTGGTTGGTTGGTTGGTTGGTTGGTTGGTTGGTTGGTTGGTTGGTTGGTTGGTTGGTTGGTTGGTTGGTTGGTTGGTTGGTTGGTTGGTTGGTTGGTTGGTTGGTTGGTTGGTTGGTTGGTTGGTTGGTTGGTTGGTTGGTTGGTTGGTTGGTTGGTTGGTTGGTTGGTTGGTTGGTTGGTTGGTTGGTTGGCATTCATTCTATTTCCTTTTATTTATATTGCTATTCTTATTTGCAAAAATTAATGCTTTTTTAACCGCTTGTTACTAAGGCAAAATATCTCTCAAAATCGGATTTTGTAGCGAAATCAAAGTTTCTGTTGATTGAATTTCATCAATAGATTGAATTTTGCCCGCTAAAACCGAATGCAATTCTTCAATAGTGTGAGTCATCACTTTAATAAAAATCGAATAATTACCTGTTGTGTAATATGCCTCCACTACTTCATCAAACTCGTTAAGCTTCGCGATTACTTTATCGTAATCTTTTGCCGATTTGAGAATAATTCCTATAAAACAACACACATCATAGCCCAATTTCTGTTCATTGACTACAATTTTTGTTGATTGAATAACCCCTGCTTGTCGCATTTTTTCAACCCGAACGTGGATAGTTGCCGCACTTACGCCAAAATCTTTCGCCATTTCTGCATAAGGTATGCGAGCATCTTTAATTAAACAGCGTAAAATTTGCTGATCGAGTTTATCAATTTCTAATTTCACTTTGTGTTTATTGTGCATTTTTCCTCCTCAAAATCCATTTATTTAGATTTTATCTAAAATAACCCAACTTATTTTAAACTAAATTTAATACATTTGCTTTTTTATTTGATAAATATTGCATTTTTAACAGAATTCTTTAAATTAGCAACTGTTCATATTTCATATTCATTAGGAAAGCAATAAAAATGAAAAAATCATTCATCTTACAACAACAAGAAATCAGTTTTGTTAAAAACACCTTTACGCAATATTTAATCGACAAACTAGGCATTGTGGAAGTACAAGGTCCAATCTTGAGCGAAGTCGGTAACGGTATGCAAGATAACCTTTCCGGTATCGAAAAAGCAGTAAAAGTAAACGTAAAATGTATTCCAAACGCCACCTATGAAGTGGTTCACTCTCTCGCTAAATGGAAACGCCATACATTAGCTCGTTTTGGTTTTAAAGAAGGTGAAGGCTTATTCGTGCATATGAAAGCGTTGCGTCCGGACGAAGATTCATTAGACCGCACGCACTCGGTGTATGTGGATCAATGGGACTGGGAAAAAGTGATTCCTGAAGGTCGCCGTGATTTTGCGTTCTTAAAAGAGACCGTGAACGAAATCTACAAAGCGATTCGTTTAACTGAATTAGCAGTGGAAGCTCGTTTCGATATTCCATCAGTTTTACCAAAACAAATTACCTTTGTGCATAGCGAAGATTTAGTGCAACGCTACCCAAATATGACAGGCAAAGAGCGTGAAAATGCGATTTGTAAAGAGTACGGTGCAGTGTTCTTAATCGGTATCGGCGGCAAATTATCAGACGGCAAGCCACACGACGGTCGTGCACCGGACTATGATGACTGGACAACCGAATCCGAGCAAGGTTATAAAGGTTTAAACGGCGATATTTTAGTATGGAACGAAGAATTAGGCACAGCGTTCGAGCTTTCTTCAATGGGTATTCGTGTGGATGAAAAAGCATTACGTTTACAAGTAGCAATTACCGGCGATGAAGACCGTTTAGAAATGGATTGGCACAAAGATTTATTGGCTGGCAAGTTACCACTTTCTATCGGCGGCGGTATCGGTCAATCACGCCTAGTAATGTTCTTGTTACACAAAAAACACATTGGTGAAGTGCAATCTAGCGTATGGCCAAAAGCGGTGTTTGAAGAGTTTGAAAATATTCTCTAATCATAAAAAAGCGAACCTTCTGGTTCGCTTTATTTTTTCTACAAGCGGTCTGTTTTTGCAAAAAATTTACCGTTTTTGACCGCTTGTAAGTCTACAAAAATTATTGCTTCTCGCCTGCTACGCCAAAAACAGTGCCTCTCTCGCTATCACCATATTTTTCAGCAGTTGTCTTATTTGTTGTTATTCCGCCTTCAAATTGTTTATAAAGATAGGTCTCACCAGCGATAGCTTGTGCATTTTCACCGTAAAAACCTAATTCGTACTTACCTGAAATACCACCTGAAGCGGAAGCATTTGCTTTAATCATACCATCAACAATATTACCTTTTTCCAACTGGATTGTTGGAATAGCAGTATTATTAAATTGAGAGAGAGAACCACCCCCTGTTTTCTCAGTAAAATTAACTTTGTAATTCAATGTTCCTACATTATCCGAGTTAAATGCTTTGCCAACATAAGTTACTTCGCCAGATGTAGGAAGATTTGTAGTTCTTACCCCTTCAATTCGGTTAACTCTAAACCTTCTTTGTTCTGTTGTATCTTCATTCCAAAATGCACTAATATCATACCCAACAACGGTTACACTTGGGGTAAGATAAATATAGTGATTACCAACAAAAATACCATCTAAATTTTCTGCAGACATACTAATGAAAGCGTGCTTGCTTAACCCTTGTGGAAGAGAAGATAATCCTGTGTAATTGACCCAAGAATACTCTCTCCCTTGCTCATTCGTAATTTCTGCTGCTTTTTGTACTATTTCTTTTATTAAAGCCGTTTTATTTTTTAATGCAAGCTCAGCCGCTTCTTTTTCTTGTTTTGCTGTTGCTAACTGCTCAGCTGTACTATTTTTATCTGCTTGAGTTTGTGCGAAATTTGCTTCTGCCTTTTGTAATTCATTTTTCGCTTTCGCTAACTCAGTATTTGCAGAATTTAGCTGATTTTGTACCGCTTGTTTTTCGTTATTTATCGTAGTTAATTTGCTTTCAGCGACTTCTTTTGATTTTTGTAACTCATTTCTCGCTTTTGCTAATTCAGCATTTACAGAATTTAGCTGATTTTGCACCGCTTGCTTTTCATTATTCATCGTAGCTAATTTACTTTCAGCTAATCCTTTCGCTTTTTCAGCATTTTCAAGGTTTATTTTTGCTTGTGTAAGTTGCTCAGAAGTTGCATTTTTATCAGATTTCAACTTTGCTAATTCTGCTTGAGCCTTTTGTAAATCACTTGTTGATGTTGCTAATTCTGATTTAGTTGTATCTAACTCTGTTTGGACTGAATTATTTTGAGGTTTGTCAGTAATAACATCTGATGAACCGCCACCGCTACTACAAGCAGTAATCCCAAATAAAATCAAACTAGCTAAAGAGAGTTTTTTAACAGACATAGTGTTTTCCTTATAAAATTGACCGTGCAAATGCACACAAAAATTGTACAAAAAAAAAACAACTTGTCGTCAAGTAGAAATGAATTTAAAAAAATATTTATCTGTAAAAAATTAGCATTTTTAAACCGCTTGTAAAAACAAAACCCCACTTGCGTGGGGTTTTTTGATATTAACGTTTGTTCGCTAATTTTGTTTTTGTGAGTTCGTAAACACGCAATTTCGCAATTTCTTTCGCTAATTTCGCTGTTAAATCAGCGTCGTTAGTTTTAGACAAGGTTTCTTCTGCTTTACGTTTTGCAGCAAGAATACGTTGTTCATCAAGTTCATCACCACGAATTGCGGTATCTGCAAGCACGGTAACAATGGTTGGTTGTACTTCAAGGAAGCCACCAGATACATAGATAAATTCTTCTTTGCCATCAGCTAAAGTGAATTTAACCATACCCGGTTTGATAGCGGTTAATAGTGGGGTATGCCCTGCATAGATCCCTAATTCGCCATCAATCCCTGAAACACGCACACTCGTTACTGTGCCTTCAAAGATTTTACTTTCCGCACTCACAACTGTGAGTTCAAATTGAGATGTCATACTGTTCTCCTTTGTTTAAGAACAATTACATCTGTTTTGCTCTTTCAACCACTTCGTCAATTGAACCCGCCATATAGAACGCTTGTTCCGGGATATGGTCGTATTCGCCTTCTAAAATGCCTTTAAAGCCACGAATTGTCTCTTTTAACGGTACGAATTTACCCGGCACACTGTTGAATACTTCCGCAACGTGGAATGGTTGTGAAAGGAAACGTTCAATTTTACGTGCACGAGCTACTAAGCGTTTGTCATCTTCCGATAACTCATCCATACCTAAGATTGCGATAATATCTTTTAACTCTTTATAACGTTGTAATGTACCTTGTACACCACGAGCAACATTATAGTGTTCTTCGCCAACAACTAATGGATCTAATTGGCGAGATGTTGAGTCTAATGGGTCTACCGCAGGGTAAATACCAAGAGATGCAATGTTACGGCTTAATACCACTGTTGAGTCTAAGTGAGCGAAAGTCGTTGCCGGTGATGGGTCAGTTAAGTCATCCGCCGGTACGTAAACCGCTTGTACAGAAGTAATAGAACCTGTTTTGGTTGAAGTAATACGCTCTTGTAATACACCCATCTCTTCTGCAAGAGTCGGCTGATAACCTACCGCAGATGGCATACGACCTAAAAGTGCTGATACTTCAGTACCTGCAAGAGTATAACGGTAGATGTTATCTACGAAGAATAACACATCACGACCTTCATCACGGAATTTCTCCGCCATTGTTAAGCCGGTTAATGCTACACGCAGACGGTTGCCTGGTGGCTCATTCATCTGACCGTAAACCAGTGATACTTTGTCTAATACGTTAGAGTCTTTCATTTCGTGGTAGAAGTCATTACCCTCACGAGTACGCTCACCTACACCCGCAAATACAGAGTAACCGCTGTGCTCAATCGCAATGTTACGGATTAACTCCATCATATTTACGGTTTTACCTACACCCGCACCACCGAACAGACCAACTTTACCACCTTTCGCAAACGGAGCGACTAAGTCGATAACTTTGATACCGGTTTCTAGAAGCTCTGTGCTATTAGCTTGTTCTTCGTAGCTTGGTGCTGCACGGTGAATTGTCCAACGTTCTTCTTCACCAATTGGACCTGCTTCATCAATTGGCTCACCTAATACGTTCATAATACGACCAAGCGTTTTTGTACCAACAGGTACTTCAATCGCTTTATTTGTATTTTCAACTTTTAAGCCACGTTTTAAACCATCAGATGAACCTAATGCGATACAACGTACCACACCGCCACCTAATTGTTGTTGAACTTCAAGCGTTAAGCCTGTTTCAACTTTTAATGCATCATAAACTTTTGGTACTGCATCTTGCGGAAACTCAACATCGATTACCGCACCGATGATCTGTACAATTTTTCCCGTTGCCATTACCGTTCCTCTATTCATTGTTAAATTGCTGCGGCACCCGCGACAATTTCATTTAATTCATTCGTAATACTTGCTTGACGAGCTTTGTTATACACCAATTGTAACTCATTAATCAGATTACCTGCGTTATCCGTTGCCGCTTTCATCGCAACCATTCGAGCTGCTTGTTCAGAGGCTAGGTTATCAACTACTGCTTGATATACCTGAGATTCTAAATAACGTACAAGTAAGTTATCTAATAACGCTTGTGGACTTGGTTCATAGATATAATCCCAAGAACCTGTTTGTCCTAATGAGTCATTTTCAAGTTCCGGCAATGGAAGTAGTTTTTGTACTGTCGGTTTTTGCGACATTGTGTTTACGAATCGGTTATATACCACGTAAACTTCATCAATCTCACCATCACGGAAGGCTTTTACCATACCGTTTACAATACCAACTAAATTTTCCATTGTTGGTGTATCACCCAATCCATTAATATGACCTTTAATCTCTAATCCCATTGGGTTGAAGAAAGAAATACCTTTGTTTCCAACCAAACTTAATTCAGATTTGATACCTTGATCATCTTTTTCTTTTAACTCATTTAAAACGGTTTTAAATAAGTTAATATTCAAACCACCACACAATCCGCGATCAGTTGAAACGACTAAATAGCCCACTTTTTTCACCGGACGTGAGATGAGGAACGGGTGTTGATACTCGATGTTACCTTTGGCAATATGGCTAATTACTTTGCGAATGCTATCTGCATAAGGGCGAGAAGCCGACATACGCTCTTGGGTTTTACGCATTTTTGATGCAGCAACCATTTCCATCGCTTTGGTAATTTTTTGCGTATTACGAACACTTGCAATTTTGGTTCTTATCTCTTTAGCACCTGCCATATTTTTTCTCCGCTAAAAAGTTAGATTACCAAGCACTGTTCTTTTTGAAACCAGATAAAATCTCGTTCAATTTATCTTTAATTTCATCATTGAAATTGCCAGATTTTGACAGTTCTTGCATAAACTCGCCGTAGTTGCTTTGAGCATATGCTAATAAGTTAGCTTCAAACGAACCTACACGCTCAACAGGCACATCATCAAGATAACCATATTCTGCTGCTGCTAGCGATAAACCTAACTGTGCTACAGACATTGGCTCGTATTGTTTCTGTTTAAGTAATTCAGTTACTTTTTGACCGTGTGAAAGCTGTTTGCGTGTTGCTTCATCAAGGTCTGATGCAAACTGTGCGAACGCTGCTAATTCACGATATTGTGCAAGTGCGGTACGAATACCACCGGCTAATTTTTTCACCAGTTTAGTTTGTGCAGAACCACCAACACGAGAAACCGAGATACCAGGGTTTACCGCAGGACGAATACCAGCATTGAATAATCCTGACTCTAAGAAAATCTGACCATCAGTAATCGAAATTACGTTGGTTGGAACGAACGCCGAAACGTCGCCAGCTTGAGTTTCAATGATCGGTAATGCAGTTAAAGAACCTGTTTGACCTTTCACCGCACCGTTAGTGAAACGTTCTACATAGTCTGCATTTACACGAGATGCACGCTCAAGTAAGCGAGAGTGTAGATAGAATACATCACCCGGGAATGCTTCACGACCCGGTGGACGACGTAATAACAATGAAATTTGACGGTAAGCAACAGCTTGCTTAGATAAATCATCGTAAACGATTAACGCATCTTCACCACGATCACGGAAGTATTCACCCATTGCACAACCTGCATAAGGAGCTAAGTATTGCAATGCTGCAGATTCAGATGCAGATGCTACAACCACGATAGTGTTTTGTAATGCACCGTGCTCTTCTAATTTACGCACTACGTTTGCAATAGTTGATGCTTTTTGACCGATCGCAACGTAGATACATTTAATGCCTGAATCACGTTGATTAATGATCGCATCGATAGCTAATGCAGTTTTACCGGTTTGACGGTCGCCGATGATAAGCTCACGCTGACCACGACCGATCGGAACCATTGAGTCCACCGCTTTATAACCGGTTTGAACAGGTTGGTCTACTGATTGACGATCGATAACACCCGGTGCAATCACTTCGATTGGCGAGAAACCATCATTTTGGATTTCACCTTTACCATCAATTGGCTGACCTAATGTATTAACTACACGACCTAATAAACCACGACCAACCGGCACTTCTAAAATACGACCTGTGCATTGTACTTCCATACCTTCTGCTAAATCTGCATAAGGTCCCATTACAACCGCACCGACAGAATCTCTTTCTAAGTTTAATGCAATCGCATAACGATTGCCCGGTAATGCAATCATTTCGCCTTGCATTACATCTGATAAGCCGTGGATACGAATAACCCCGTCACTTACCGAAACGATTGTCCCTGTGCTTTGAGCTTCGCTCACAACATTGAATTGGGCAATACGCTTTTTAATCAATTCACTAATTTCTGTTGAATTTAGTTGCATTTTTTATTCCTCTTACAAGCTCAACTCTTGACTCAAGCGGTTTAGCTGTCCACGACTACTACCATCAATCACCACATCATCATAACGAATGATTACACCCGCAATTAATGAACTATCAATTGATGAAGTAATACGTACTTTTGTTCCGAGTCGCTTTTCCATCGCATTGGCAATTTTTGCTTCTTGTGCATCTGTTAATTTATCTGCAGAAACAACCTCAACATCTTTTATTGATTCGTGCTCTGCTCTTAATTCTAAAAATGCATTCAATACAGCAGGTAATACCGCTAAACGCTTATTATCAGCCATAACGCGAATGAAATTTTGCCCATATTGATCTAATTGTTCGCCGCAAATATTGATAAACGTATCAGAAATTTGACCGCTTGCAAGTGATGAACTGATGAAATCAGCTACTTGCTCATCATTCGCGACAGCTGCAGAAAATTGCAACATTTCCTGCCATTTATCCAATTGACCTTGTTCTAAAGCAAAATCGAAAGCCGCTTTAGCATAGGGGCGAGCTACTGTGCTTAATTCTGACATCTGCCCCACCTTTTTATAGTTCTGCAACTAGCTTATCAATAATATCGTTGTTCGCTGCAGCATCCACTGAACGACCGACAATTTTCTCAGCACCGGCAACAGCCAATGCAGCCACTTTTTGACGAAGCTCTTCTTGAACACGTTTACGTTCGCTTTCTACTTCAGCATAACCTTGTTCAATAATGCGTAGACGTTCAACTTCAGCCTCTGCTTGTACAGACTCTAAAATTTCATTACGACGTTTTGTTGCCAAATCAATAATTTTTTGTGCTTCTTCTTTTGCCAACAGGATTTCTTGATCTGCAGCAGCTTTAGAATCAGCCTGCTCTTGTTTCGCTTTTTCGGCAGAAGCTAAAGCATTAGCAATATTTGCTTGACGCTCTTCAATCGCTCGAATTAGCGGTGGCCATACATATTTCATACAGAACGCAACAAAGAGTGCGAACGCAATAAGCTGACCAATTAGTGTTGCATTTAAATTCACAACGCCTCCTATAAAGTTAGTTAAATTACCCGAAGGTAACGCCTATTATTTATAGGGATTAGCCTAATAAACCAATGAATGGGTTAGCGAAGATGAATAATAATGCGATACCCACAGCGATCATTGAGATAGCATCTAAAAGACCTGCAACGATAAACATTTTAGTTTGTAAGCTGTTTGCTAATTCAGGCTGGCGAGCAGAAGATTCTAAGAATTTACCACCTAATAATGCGAAACCAATCGCAGTACCGAATGCAGCGAAAGCTAATAAAATTACTGAACCAAAAATTGTTGCGGTAATTACGTTTTCCATAATGTTCTCCATAAAGGTTGAGGAATTTAGCCAAAGGCTAGGTTAGTTAAATATCAAAGGCTTATGCCTTTCATTTCATTGTTTTACAGAGCAATCACTCTACAAAATTTAAAATTGTAAAAAATTAAGATTTTTTAACCGCTTGTATTAATGATCGGCTTTATTATAACCAATACTTAAATACACGATTGTCAGCATCATAAAGATGAATGCTTGAAGCGTAATAACTAAAATGTGGAAGATAGCCCAAACAATTTGAAGCGGCACACCCAACATTTGAGGTACTATGCTTTCTGCCATATACATTACAGCAATCAAAATAAAGATTAACTCACCTGCATACATATTACCGAATAAACGGAAAGCAAGAGAAATTGGTTTAGCGAGTAAAGTAACCACTTCTAATAAGAAGTTTACCGGAATAAACGCCCAATGATTAAAAGGGTGTAACGTATATTCTTTTACAAAGCCACCAAAACCTTTCGATTTGATTGTGTAGTAGATAATTAGGCAGAATACACCAATTGATAAACCCAATGTTGCACTAATATCTGCTGTTGGTACTGCACGTAAATAATCAATACCTAGCAAACTTGCTAATTGAGGTGGATAATCAACCGGGATCAAGTCAATAGCATTCATAATGAATACCCAGCAAAAGATGGTTAATGCTAATGGACCTACTTCGTGGCGAGGACCGTGAAAGTTCTCTTTAACCACACCGTTTACCCATTCAATAATCATCTCAACAAAACATTGCCACTTACCCGGCACGCCTGTTGTTGCGTTTTTTGCTGCTTTGCGGAAAAAATAAAGGAAAATAGCACCTGCTACCAATGAGAAAAATAAGGTATCTAAATGCACATTCCAAAATCCCTCACCTGTCGTTAAAAACGTCAAATGGTGAGTGATATATTCTGCGGTAGACCCAGCCATAATTTATCCTTTCAAAATTAAAAAACTATGTTGATTTCCGACTCAAGAACATCGGCAATGCAATGTTTAAAAACAGTGCTAAAAAATAACCTACAAAAAATACTAAAAATTGGAAATGAGGAATTAAGGTAAAACTCACTATCATTAAAATGATTGCAACTAACCATTTAAACCCTTCTCCCCAATAGAAAGCGGTCATTTTTGTCCGATCTTTTGCAGAATTTCTAAAGAAAACCCAATACACAAAAACACAGTGAGGCACAAAACTAGAGATACCTCCGGCAAGAAAGGAAACTGCAATATTCCCTTTACACAAAAAAAGAATAAAAGCTAAAACTAAAATAGCTCCCGCTTCAATTCCCAACGCTCTGCGATATTGTGATTTTGCTTTATTGATTACAGCAGACACATTTTACCCTTTTTGAACAAGTTTACCTTAACAAACAGGCTAATAATTAGCCACTGTTGAATCAATGGAAATCCAACGAGAAATTATACTTTACAAATTAAGAGTTGCAACCTAAAACTTCATAAAATGAGTCATTCTTCACATTTTTGAAAAAAAACTCCGATTTTTACAAAAATGGGGATAGTGGACAAAATTGAGTCTGATTTCCCAATGAACTAGCCATAGTGGACATTTTTGAGTCTGCTATGGCTTTATTTTCAACTCTTTTGGCAAACAAAATCCTTTATAAACATCATCTTATGTTCATCAGTTAGTCCTTGATGTGGCACTAATTTGACTTTCATTTGTCTAAAAAATGACTCCACCAAGTTGGTTGTATGTGCAATGTTTAACTCGGGATACGCTTGATAGGTAAATAGATAGTTTATGCTACGTTTTAAACCCCAATAAGCACTCCGTAATCGCTTATGTTTAAATCGTTTTGGGTTGGTTGCAGAATGTTCATTGAAATAACCTTTATGTTTATTTAACCATACAGATAGGGCTAGAGTAAGTGTCTCTTGTGTTTGAAATTTAAGTGAGTAATAAAGCGATAGTAGCTCTTTTCCTGCCTCTGATTTTGGTGATTTTGTTAAATAAAAAATACCTCGCCCGATTTGATGGAAGTGGCACATTTGGGTAGGAATATTGGGGTAAGCATTTAATAATCCTCTTCTTCCATCACAGGTAATTGATTGAATGTTAATTCCTTTTTCAATTAACGCTGAGATAGCGTCAAAATAATATTGATTTTTCTCCGCAGAAATAAAGCGAAAATAAATCGGCTTTAAAGATAAGGAATCCATTAGGATAAGTACAGCAAAACGTTGTTTAAAGTGAGTGGTATCCATCACGATATTTACTGTTTGAGGAAGAGATTTTTGCTCGGCTTTTGTCGCTTTTTCGAGATGCCTTCTAATCGTCCGTTCAGAACATTGGTATTCAAAAGCAAGTTGTTGAATCGTTTGTTTTTGAGAACTGTACTTAAACCAAATTTCTTCGGAATTAAGTCGCTTAGATGCGACAAAGTTACGGTTACAATCAAGGCATTTATAGCGTTGGATACCGTTAATTTTACCGTATTTTTTGAGATTAAAAGATGAGCAGAAAATGCAATTTTTTAGGCATTTTTATAAAAAGTAGGTTAAAGCCTTATATTACAAGGTTTTAACCTAATTTACAGACTCAATTTTGTCCACTATACCCAAAAATGTAAAAAATTTGATCGAGGAATATATAGAAAGACAAGGTTGATTTGAAGGGAATAAGGGAAGTAAATGCGGTCATTTTGTTACAAACATATTACAATATTCTTTTGAGAACTTTGTAAAAAATAAGCCAAAAACAACCGCTTATTATCAATAATTACTTATCTAGAAAATTTATAAGCTAAATCATTCCAACGTAATTCATTTTTAAGCTGCGGTAACTCCGTATTTTCATTAATGTGAATGAACTCAATACCGAAATATTCAGCGAATGTGCGTAACATTTCTGCATCAATATCCAAACTGAAAGCACTATGGTGAGCTCCGCCGGCTAAATTATCTATAGCATTTAATGTTTTTTCGCCATCTGGCACGGCAATTTTGATAATTTCAACACCATTAAATGTCTTTCACCGATCAACTCTGGCACTTGTAATTCAATAACTTCAACCAATTCAATATCCTTTTTCACCGCTTGCACTTCAGTTTCATCATACACGCCTTTTAATGCATAAAATTTACCGTTTTCATTCGGTAAGTGGTAGCACCAATTTACCATATCATCAAGCGAGGCAAAGGCTCGACTCAGAACTCCGTCAAATTGTTGCTCTTGATATTCTTCCACACGGCTGAGTATTGGAATCACATTTTGAATTCCCAACTCACGCAACGCATTTTTGATAAAAGTAATACGTTTACCCAAGCTATCTAATAAAACAAATTGTTTATCAGGATTAATAATCGCCAACGGAATCCCCGGTAAACCCGGACCTGTTCCTACATCAATAAACTTTTCGCCCTGTAAATGTTGGCTCACGACAAGGCTATCCATAATATGTTTAACCAACATTTCATCAGGATTACGAACGGAAGTGAGATTGTAGGCTTTGTTCCATTTATCCAATAATCGTACAAAATCCACTAACTGTGCTTTTTGTTGATCGGGTAGATTTATGTTTGCTTGAGCTAACAAGCGGTCTAATTTTTCTAACATTTTGCAAATTCCTTTATTCTTTATTCGGTATCAAACGGACTAATCAGTTTGATACCACAACCGGCAAAATCTTTCACATTACGAGTAACTAGCGTGAGATGATTGACTTTGGCAGTGGCGGCGATGTAGGCATCATTTAAATCCATCTTGTTCGAGATATGATATTCCGCCGCTAATAATGCCACCTCGCTATCAACGATTAACACTCTATTTTCAAAAGCAGGTAACACTTCGTTTTTCAACCATTGAGCAAGATGATAGGCTTGTTTGGTATCTTTACGGGCTTTCAATAAAATACCGGTTTTAATTTCCGACAGGGTAATACAGCTAATTGCCGTTTCACTTGGTATTATCCCTTGCAACCAATTCTCCACATTGAGGTTAATTTTGCCATTACGATATTTATAAAGCTCCGAAACAAGATTGGTATCAAACAGATATTTCATTACTCATCAAACTCCACTGGACGATGGCGACTATTTTTACGAACATCTACCAAAATTCGATCAAAATCCTCAAACTCATCATCACTTATTACAGCGTGATTTTCATTGGCGGAAAATAACTGTGCAAAACTTGGCTCTGCTTGCGTTTTTTGGCTTTGCTGATAATCCACATAACTCGACACCACGCTCACAATTTTGCCCCATTTAGTAATAAACACCGGCTCTTTTTCCGCCATTTTCAATACTCGGCTTGCGTGTTGATTAAATTCTCGAGAAGTTATTGTAATTGCCATAAGTCCTCCTAATAAAAATCACTACATTTTAACCATTGTAGTGATTTTTGCAAATTTTCGTGAAAATTTCACCGCTTACAGTCCTTTAACCTGTATAAATTATACTCAATAGACGAATTAATACCGAGCAAGCTGCTTAGCAATCCTTATTAGGATAGACAGTATACTGTCTATTTTCTTGATAGAGAATAGCGAAAACTGGATAAACATCAGTATATTTAAGGATAAAAAACGCCACTCGAAGAGATAAAAAACCTATTTGCAGGCAACAAAACCGCACTTGCAGAATTAGAACGCATTGCTTCTTTTCTTTGTGAAATCCCAACCGACTTCAATAAGTTAGAAGCATTAAGACATCATATCGAAAACGCTATTTAAATTAAGGAACCCAAAATGAACCTCAAAAAATCCCTACTTATCGCCCTTTTCTCTTTCGGCGTTGCCCAATCTGCTTTTGCAGAAACCGATAGAGAAAAATTTGACCGTGCTTATCAATTTACTGAACAACAAAACTACTCCGCAGCCTTTCCGCTTTTCAAACAACTGGCTGAACAGGGATACGCACAAGCACAAATGCGGCTTGGGTTCTCATACAATGAAGGACGCATCGTTCGCCGTGATCAATCCAAAGCCAAATACTACTATGGCTTAGCCTGTGATAATAGCAATACTAATGGCTGTAAAATCTATGCAGAGCTTGATAAACAAGGTGTGCGTTAATTTTCTGATTACATTATGGGTGAAAAGTTTCGCCCTTTTAAGGTTTAATGATGTCTGCCAATAACAATACGCCAATATCACACTTTTATCATTCCATAAAAATTTGGTGGGTGATTTTATTTTCCGTAAGTTTAATTGTCTTGTTTGTCTTTTCGCTTGCCTTTTTAATCAAACATTACGATGCAAATAAACTCTGGGAAATAAATTCTGCACTTTTTGCTTTTTTAGGTGTAACGCTCACTGCTGGGGCGGCTATTCCTGCAATCAGTGCGATATTTTCTTATTTAGGTTTTATTGAAAAACATCAACACGCCAACGCACAATTAAGTAAAATAAAGGAACAACTCAACGAATATCATATTCAATTTGAAAATTTGCCTGATATTCAGACGTTAATTTTAGCGAAAAACGCTTTTTAGCTTATTTACATAACCAGATAAACAGCCCTTATCAGCAATGGATTAAACACGCAATTTTAAAAGAGCAATCAAACCATTATTTAACATTATTAGCGAATACCGCACGTTCTCTGTATTGGTTTCATCTTAAAGCAGAAGAACATCAAACTAAGCACTATTCTCCGGCATTAGAACACCGCATTGACTTAATTCACCATTATCGTCAATTAGCGATTACCGATCCGCTTTTTACTGAACGCTATTTATTCCATTTTAGCGAAATGTTAAATGAATTTATCCGCTCACTTGAATATCAAGATGACGAGTCTGCTGCTTTTTATCAACGTTTTATTTATGACTGGGTATTAGATTTAATTGCTTTTGATGAAATGCCGACAAATAAAGCAGAAATTACAGACGAAAACATTATCAACCCGATTTTACACTTATACCAAAATGGTTTTCTTAATTCTGACCAATTTAGAAATGATGTTAAAGCCCGCATTTCATTTCACCACCGTAAGCCTATTAGAATTAGTACCCGACTTGGAATAACCAAACCACTTTTTACAAAAATAACCCTTAATGAGGAAAATTAAAATGAACTTAAAAAAATCCCTACTTATCGCCCTTTTCTCTTTCGGTATTGCCCAATCTGCTTTTGCTGAAACCAATAGAGAAAAATTTGACCGTGCTGCTCAATTTTACGAGCAACAAAACTACTCCGCTGCCTTTCCGCTTTTCAAACAACTGGCTGAACTGGGAGACGCAAAAGCACAATTCAATCTCGCTTTGATGTATGCAAACGGACAAGGCGTTGCCCAAAGCGATAAACAAGCCGCTTACTGGTTCGAAAAAGCTGCAGAACAGGGATACGCAGCCGCACAATTCAATCTAGGCCTGATGTATGGAAACGGCAAAGGCGTTGCCCAAAGCGATACACAAGCCGCTTACTGGTATGAAAAAGCCGCTGAACAGGAAGACGCAAAAGCACCATTCAATCTCGCCTTGATGTATTACAAAGGAAAAGGAGTACGAAGAGATGTATCCAAAGCTAAACAGCTATTTGGACAGGCTTGTGATAATGGAAATTCAGGTGGATGTAACAACTATTCCATTCTTGATGAACAAGGTGTGCGTTAATTTTCTAATTAAATTATGGGTGAAAGGTTTCGCCCTTTATCCATTTACTGAATAATCACTATTCCAATGAATTGTATAAATACCATTGTACTTATTTTAGGTGTGCTAATCGGTACGCTGTTTGGTTGCGGAATTACCGATTGGCACATTTTGCTCAAAGACGAATATAAAATAACTGATTGGATAGTGGCTGTTTGTACTATTTTAATCGTTATAGGCACTTTACTTGCTGCCTGTTACGCCAAACAAAGTGCAGATTATGCCAAAAAGCAATTTCTTGCCAATAATTTGCCACTAGCCGAAAAAATCTATTTAGGAGTAATAGAGCAATTATCACAATTTTCTGATCGTTTAAATGAACGTTGCAGTGAAATACGAAATTTTGTAAATGAACGCTACGACCCTATTATGACAATACTCAATATTGTTCCTCAAATAGAAAAAAGCCAAAAAGAATTAGTTGAGCTAAATAAAAAAATTGCTGAACAAAAACATTCTGTTTTATTTGTTATGCAAAATCAAAATTTCAACTTGGCTACTGCTCCATTGTTTATGCTGGAATTACATTTAAATACTTTTTTGGATTTATACAAACGTAATCCAAAAAATCTCGATAGCTTAAAAACAACGGCTAAACAGATCCTAGATTGTAACGATTAGCTGATCGTAAAATTTAGCCCTATACGAGAATTTTTCAAACACTACTTTTATCAATAAGGAACCCAAAATGAACTTCAAAAAATCTCTACTTATCGCCCTTTTCTCTTTCGGCATCGCCCAATCCAGCTTTGCTGAAACCGATAGCAAAGGCTTCCTTCGTTTATTGGAAGTAATCGTACAGGAAGACACTTCCGCTGCTTTTCCAGAACTCAAACAATTCGCTGAACAGGGAGGGGTTCTCGCACAATACACTCTCGGCGAGAGGTATTGTTAAAATTACAAATAACTGTCAAACGATACAAATAATTGTCGCCTTATAATCCAAATCATTTATAATCTACTTACCTATTTAAGTGACTGAAAAGGAAGTGGATTATGTCATATTTCAACGAAAATAATTTAGAGAAAGTTCGCTGGCGTTGTTCGCTTAATTTAGAGAAGTATTTTGAAGGTGAACCTCTCCGTGGTTTTTACAATAAAGAGCATGAGTATGTTGCCACTTGGTATGAAAATCGTCTTTCTCTAGATAAATCTAAAACACTCGTTGAAGTCACTTTTATCAATTTAACCAATCCTACCTATATAAACAAGAAAACAGGTGAAGAATGTCAAAGTTTCTTTCGGATTGCTTTACCTATCAATTACCTGCATAAAGTTCCATTCGGCAGTATTTGGAAGAATGGCGAATCAGAATATAAATTCAAGTTTAAAGAGTTTAAAGTTACTTTTTCAAAAATTGAAGGATTGACTTATAAACCTCTTTGGACGGATAAGGTATCACACCCTTTTGAAGCAGACAAATATGTTCATTCATCTTATTTGAATAGTTTCAAAAGGGATGGAAATCAGTTACTTGTTATCAAGACTAAAGGTGAAAATAAATCCTATATCGTCCATCCATTACTCTTTTTTATGGCTCATTACGGTTATTCAAGTGAGTTAAAACGCATCTTAATTACGGATAATTGGAATAAAGTTGAAAAGAAACTGCTCCTGAATGAATCCTTTGAAGAAAAAGGTGTATTTATTCCGAATAATCTTTCTACGAAAGACGCGGTATTTCTTTATCATTTTAAATATGATACCTATACAAAGGCAGTCGTAAAAGATGTATCGACAAGAATTGTTCTTTCTAAAGATCAAGAAAAACCGAAGTATCTTATTCCTTGTTGGCACGACCAACCTATCACGCTTTCATTCTATGGTGTTGAGTTAGGAAATTCCGTGCTTTGCTGCCAGATTACAGGAATTAGCCAACCTCAAGGCAAACCAATTAATCTTTATTACCATTCTGTAATCAAAGATGGTCAAGGACAAGATAGTAGTAAAATTCAATACAGAACACGCATACAAGAACGAGAACATGAACTTGAGAAGTTAGATATATCATTAGATAACGTAAATAATCTTGTGACAGCGGACGTTATCGAATATTTGAGTTTACTCGGTGAGCAACGAGAAATAAATCGTATTCAACTAGCTCAAGAGAATCTAAAGAATGGCAAAGTCAAGCTATTAAATTATAATGCACCAGAAAATTACAGCACAGGTGAAACGGGTCTTACAGGTATTGCTAACTGTTTCTATGATATACCAAATACCGATGAAATAGCAGGCAAATCACGCCTAGAAAGAGTTTGGAAACATGCTAAAAGGCTACGTCATGAGCAGAATGCTAACGTTTATTGGTACACACCTAAACGGGGATTCAATGAAAGTGATAACTTTATATTGGTTTCATTAGATGACATGCTTGAATCTTTAAAACAATCTTACCCTTCAATAGCATTGATATTGCGCGTAGATGTGCAAAGAAGAACATTCTTTGTATTAAGTTTCCCTGAAAAAGAGAATTCTGGTTTTAGTAGTGTGGTTTATGAACCTCAAAATATCCAAAATTTTCTATCAGGAGATAGCAATTTTTATAGTCAAAATGGGAACTTATTTAAGATATTTGCTGATATAGTATCAAGTGGGGGGGTAAGTAGCGACTACATCGATTCTAAAGATGGAAAAATGTCATCATTTAGACATTGAGAAGCTAAAAAAACGAATAATAACTGGGTTTGGAATGGTATTAAAAAATTACTCTAAAATTTAGGAAATAATAATAAATAAAACAGTTTTGCTAATGTTACTGGCTATTTCAAGTTCCGTCTATGATAATAACAATGATTATCAAAACGGCAATACTTTATAATCAACATCAATACAGAAATACAAATAAACGTTCCATCCGTACAACATCGTTTATTCAGTTATCGAATAGATAAGAAGAATAGTACATTAGCGACAGATGATATATGTGAGAGCGTATAGTGGGAGGCTCATTACAACTGATACAGTAATCTGAGGCATAGTAGACAAAATAGTTGCTGATTTTGCAAAAACTATGCCAAGTGGACAAAATAGTTGCTAACCTTATTTTTTTGATTAGGTTAGTAGCTTTTTTTATTCAAAAAATCCTTTATAAACATCAACTTATGCTTTTTTGTTAATCCATTGTGATTATTTAATTTCTGCTTTAAGTCTTTAAAAAGACTTTCCGCTCTATTTGTGGTTCTTTCAATATTTAGCTCAGGGTATTTCTCGAAAGTAAATAAATAATCGTGATATCGCTTTAAACTGGCATAAGCTCCCCTTATATTTCGATGTTTATAAGGGAAATAACCTCTCGCATTTGCTATATCTGAACGTTCATTTAAAAAATTCTGATGTTTTAAATACCAATTGTGTAGTTCCCTATAAAATATATTTTTCGTACTCTTTGTTAAAGTCTTAACAAGAATTTTTAATTCCTTTCCAGCTTGAGATTGGTGTTTTCTGCCTAATTTACGCATCACTATCGCAATCATATGAAACGGGCACATTTGTGTCGAGGTATTGAGTAAATCTTTTAATAATCCCCTCCGACCATCGCAGGTAACTGATTGAATGATATAGCCTTTTTCCCTCAACTGATTGAGAGCTAACTGATAATAAACATCTTTTTCTGTTTTTACAAAACGATGATAGATTACCTTCTTTTTCAGACTATTAATTAAAACCAACACGCCAAATTCTCGACCAAAGAAAGTGGTATCCATAATAATATTCAGATATTTTCCCTCTATTATATTTGGCTGGCTTTTAGGGGCTTTTTCAATATATCCCTGAATGGTTCTCACCGAACAATGATATTTTTCAGCAAGTTGTAGATAAGTCTGTTTTCCTGTCGTGTAATCAGACCAAATTTGAATAGCGTTTAATTTCTTTTGAAAGGTAAAGGTTTTATTACATTGATTGCAATAATGGCGTTGAATATTATTTTGCTTACCGTGCTTCTTTATATTCGTACTTTGGCAAAATGGGCAGTTTTTTATTCATTTTTCAAAAATAAGGCTTTAAGCCACTTTTTAGCAACTATTTTGTCTACTATGCCAAAATATCATTTTTGCGATTTACATCGCAAAACTATTTCTTAAATCTAGGCATAGATAAAACTAACAATAAACGCCAGCCTATTATCAGCACATAAATAGAGATTTATTATACAAAAGGATGGTTAGTTGACGTTAAGTCACACAGTGGCTGATATGAGAGATTACGTTATGTATTATAATTTTGTTTGCTACATTATTACAATCAAGAGCTATCACTAATTTTAACAAAAACAATCTATCAACGACTTTTGGATTAGTTGAATACTATAATCTTGACGAAAAAACAAGACTGGCTCAACTTTAATATGAAGCGGTTAAAAATTAGCTAAAAATAAATAAAAGTGGCTTTGATTTTGTTTTTTTTGGGTTATAATTTGCAAAATTTGTTTTTCTTATGAGGATTTTTGTAAACTTATGGCTGATGTAATAAATGAAATGTTTATTGATGTAGTGAATGATGCTCTTACTGGGAAAAAAGATAGTCTTTTGATGAGGCTAAAAGTAATAGCTAAAAAGCTAAAGAAAGAACAACCTGACTTATCAAAGGAATTGGAATCTTTAATTTTCGCTTCAAACACTAATGCTGTTGCAAGAGGGCAACCATTCTCTCCCCAATTTTCTCCTGTGGATGCTGATACCAGACAAAAATTACTAATTGAAGTATATCCGGTAATTATGGATACAATTCCTATATGGTCAGAAAAAGTAAATACTCAGTTAAATCGCTTTATAGCTGAGTGGGAAATGAAAGAATCCTTACATAAAAGTGGGCTACATCCATCTACATCTTTGCTCATAAGCGGTCCGCCAGGAGTAGGTAAGACATTATCTGCTAAATGGATTGCTCATAAGCTTGGCATACCTCTCTTAACTTTAGATCTCGCTAGTGTAATGAGTAGTTATCTAGGTAAAACTGGCAATAATATTAAAGCTGTACTTAATTATGCTTCATCCTTTCCATGTGTATTATTACTTGATGAGTTTGATTCAATAGCTAAAAAGAGAGACGATACAACTGATGTCGGTGAATTAAAAAGATTAGTAACCGTGATTCTCCAAGCTATTGACGAATGGCCTAAGCAATCTGTCCTAATAGCAGCAACTAATCATTCAGAACTTCTAGATCCAGCTGTTTGGCGACGGTTTGACAGTATTATTGATTTTGAGTTTCCGAATCAAGAGCTAATTAAAAAATATCTGATATCTAAAGATATTAGTAATAATCTGTCAGATTATATATCAACTAAATTACATGATGTTTCTTATGCCATAATAGAAAGAGCTATCAATCAAGCTAAAAAAAATTCCATCATAGAAAAAAAAACTTTCAGTGCATCATTAATTAATGAATTATTAGGTGGTAACGTTTTACTGGAAAATATTATTGAAGCGATGTTGTCAAAAAATATTTCTCAACGAAAAATTGCACAAGACTTAGAAATTTCAAGATCTCAAATACAAAAAATTGTTAAAGAACAAGGATTACAAAAATGAATAATAAAAATATGCTTCTTGGTTATGGGGAAACACTTACTAGCCCCGTGATAGTAAAGTCGGTTGGAGGATTAAAAAATAAACCGTATACATATGAAGAAAACAAACTTGTTATTGTTGCGCAGCTAAATAAAATAATTTCTGAAATTAATAACACACAACCACTTGCAATGCCAGAGGGAAGAGCGGTGGTAAAATTTGTTCTTCATCCAGCTTTTTTAGCTAAAAGTTATTTTCCAATTAAGTTATTAAAGAAATTTTCTCTTCAAAGTATAGGCAGTAAGGCAGTTAGTATTAAACCTAGAAAAAATATTAAAAAGAAAGGGCGTAGAGAAGAATATACGACCGCCTGTATTTATGTGTCTGGTAAAAAAGAAAATTTTCAGGACTTTATTGATACATTAAATAAAGATACACTAAATCAAACCTTAAAAGATGATTTTATTAAGTTAGAAAATATATCTACATTAACTACTTCCGATAAAATTAAAAGTTTTAATAATGATAAGATTGTAACTGTTGAAATAGCTTTACATACACCTAATACCCCTTCAGGAATTGTTGATGCTTTTGAGGAATTTGCAAAACAAAATGACGTTTTCATAGATAGAGAAAGAAGCATAAGCGTAAAAGGATTAACATTTATACCGGCTAAAGCTAGTAAAAATATGGCATTGAAACTCGCAGAATTCTCTTTTCTCAGGACCTTAAGAGAATTGCCTCAATTACGGTGTAATGATCCTATAATGTTGCGTTCACCTACCAATAGTAGCCCTCTTAGCCTTCCTTCAGAAGGAGCTATAAATCCAGATTTAAAAGTCGCAGTATTTGATGGAGGACTAGGAATTAATAATTTTGCTCCTTGGGTTAAAGAACATACTTTTGGGAATGGTAACACCTGTGCGCAATTACTTTCTCATGGGCAAGATGTCACATCTACAGTTCTTTTTGGTGTTATGAATAATACTAAAAAGCTCAGTGTACCTTATTGTAATATAGATCATTATCGAGTGTTAGACTCGGATATTAATAATACTGATATGGATTTATTTGATGTTCTTATCCGTATAAAAAAGGTATTAGAGAAAAAGAAATATGATTATATAAACCTAAGTTTAGGTCCTAAGCTCCCGATTGACGACGATGATGTTCATGTATGGACTTCAACTCTTGAGGAACTTCTTGCTAAAAGTGGAGCACTTTGCACCGTTGCCGTTGGCAATGACGGGCATTTACAAGAGCCACTGAACAGAATTCAACCACCTTCAGATTTAGTTAATGGATTATCCGTTGGTGCGGCAACTTCTCTATCAGATAATTGGAAAAGATGTTTATATAGTTGCATTGGTCCAGGTAGAAGCCCAGGATATATAAAACCAGATGGTGTTGCTTTTGGAGGACACGCTGATGAACCATTTCAAATATATAGTCCGATGATTAACGGAATAGTAAATAATGCCGGTACTAGTTTTGCTGCCCCGTTAGTATTACGGCAAGCAATAGCTTTAAGTACATTTTTACAATATAACATCACACCGTTAACAGCCAAAGCTCTTCTCGTACACCATGCAGAACCTAAGGATTTTTCGCGTCATGAAATTGGATGGGGACGTTTTCCTAATGATATTAATGATATTATCTATTGTAGTGATGATGAAGTAAAAGTTATTTACCAGGGAATACTCAAACCATCTCAATATATGAGAGCTTTAATTCCAATTCCAAACATACCTATACAAGGAAGTGTAACTTTAAGGGCGACGTTCTGTTTTTCAACTTCGGTAGATCCCGAACACTCGCTTAATTATACAAGAAGCGGACTTGAAGTTATTATGAGAAAAAGCACTGATGATACTCCAGGACTTACATTTCCATTTTTTAATCAGAAGCGTATCTATATGGATGAAAGTGAACAACGAAATGCTCATAAGTGGGAGAACACTATAAGAAGTGAACACAAATTTAAGGCTAACGAGTTAACAACTCCATGTTTTGACATAATTTATCATGGAAGAGATTGTGGTATGCCTATTCATATAGATGAACTGGAAGATTTACCTTACGTTTTAGTTGTAACATTATCTGCAGAGGAAATGCCAGAGCTATATAATATGATAAGACAGAGATATCAAACACTCCAACCAATTCAGGTACAACAACAAATTGTATTACATCATTCTTAATATATTAAACATTTTAATGCAATGACTATACATAATAAAAAGCTGAATATCACTATTCAGCTTTTTTATATTATTTCAGATTAGGCATAGTAGACAAAATAGTTGCTAAAAAGTGGCTTAAAGCCTTATTTTTGAAAAATGAATAAAAAACTGCCCATTTTGCCAAAGTACGAATATAAAGAAGCACGGTAAGCAAAATAATATTCAACGCCATTATTGCAATCAATGTAATAAAACCTTTACCTTTCAAAAGAAATTAAACGCTATTCAAATTTGGTCTGATTACACGACAGGAAAACAGACTTATCTACAACTTGCTGAAAAATATCATTGTTCGGTGAGAACCATTCAGGGATATATTGAAAAAGCCCCTAAAAGCCAGCCAAATATAATAGAGGGAAAATATCTGAATATTATTATGGATACCACTTTCTTTGGTCGAGAATTTGGCGTGTTGGTTTTAATTAATAGTCTGAAAAAGAAGGTAATCTATCATCGTTTTGTAAAAACAGAAAAAGATGTTTATTATCAGTTAGCTCTCAATCAGTTGAGGGAAAAAGGCTATATCATTCAATCAGTTACCTGCGATGGTCGGAGGGGATTATTAAAAGATTTACTCAATACCTCGACACAAATGTGCCCGTTTCATATGATTGCGATAGTGATGCGTAAATTAGGCAGAAAACACCAATCTCAAGCTGGAAAGGAATTAAAAATTCTTGTTAAGACTTTAACAAAGAGTACGAAAAATATATTTTATAGGGAACTACACAATTGGTATTTAAAACATCAGAATTTTTTAAATGAACGTTCAGATATAGCAAATGCGAGAGGTTATTTCCCTTATAAACATCGAAATATAAGGGGAGCTTATGCCAGTTTAAAGCGATATCACGATTATTTATTTACTTTCGAGAAATACCCTGAGCTAAATATTGAAAGAACCACAAATAGAGCGGAAAGTCTTTTTAAAGACTTAAAGCAGAAATTAAATAATCACAATGGATTAACAAAAAAGCATAAGTTGATGTTTATAAAGGATTTTTTGAATAAAAAAAGCTACTAACCTAATCAAAAAAATAAGGTTAGCAACTATTTTGTCTACTATGCCGATATTTTCCAAACCTAAAATACTAAACAACACGCTTATAAATTTCCTCTGGTAAGAAATAATTCCTATTTTCGTAACAATAATAAGTAACCTTATCAATCTTGATGATGTTCTCCTGCGTTGGCATTTTTATTGTAGTGCCGTATAAGCTGTACAACACAACAGAAACTAGCTCCATTCGCTCTCTTTGGGTTAAATAGACTTGCTTATAGAGTTCTACTAAGCGCTGAGAACAATGTTTTTTAAGTTGTTTAGTCTTAATTTGCTGAATCAGCTTATAATCGATTTCAAGCACTCGATGGTATTCCGATTTCAAGTGATTGATAAAGCCTGTTATTGCCGCAGTTTGCCCTGATTTTTCCACTAAATATTGATTTAGCTGATCTTGTGTCGGGTAATCCGTAATATTGTTAACACTGATTAAATCTATCGCAGGTTGCAAAGCTAATCGCACTGATTTAATTGAAACTTTACCTTCACCACACCGACGTTGCAATTTCTGATAGTAACTCGCGATACAAGGCACGGACTCTTTGAGTTTATTAAAAAGAGCTTGTATGCGTTCTAATTCAGCTAAATCATCTTTTAACACTTCATCAACAATAATCTGATTGGTATCAAGCAACCAGCGTAATACAGTTAAATTGGCACGCAATCCATTTGGTTTAAAGTGCGAAACTAACTCCGCATAATCAGGAATTTTTTGCCAAATTTCATCACAATCAATGAAGAACCGCATAAAATCAGCCCCTTTATGCAAAGCTACGCTAATACCACATTTTCGCATATACCAGAAAATGAACGTCTTGTAGGCGTTTTTAACCGCCTTATTATGCAAAATATGTCCATTCAGACGAATCATATTAAACAATAAACTTCGTCTTGCACAATCAGGGCAAACATTACCGTAACCAGACGGCATTTCACTTTTACATTTCGGGCAAGTTGAAACTAACTGTTCGTCACATTTCTTGCATAATTGTTTTTCTTGATTATGAACTTTACGATAACGATGGCAATTCTTGCAAGTAGCAAAGGTATGTCGGCGATAGCACTGCAAACGATTCATTCGCTATTGGTGAACGGTATCTATCGCGTGCTATTTTACCACATTCTGAGCATTCTATTTCCTCTCGGAAATAACGAGTGCAAGAACTACATACCGTACCGTAACGACTTATCATACCGATTTTAAATGTACCTGCGGTTTTACCACAGCGTACGCAATCCGTTAATTTTTCACACTCAAGGCAAAGTTCGCCCTCGCGGTGAATACGCTTTAGTTGTCCACATCGCTTACAAGTCTTTTTCTTAAACCATTGGGCATAGCAATTCGCACAATAATATTCCTCTTGGAACTTGCGTGTTACTTGAGCTTTGCCACAAATAGAACAACTATTTCTCTTTTGAGAACGAATCTTGGTGATTTTCATGCTGCAATTTTTAACTGCCGTTTTAAGCGTTCCCATTGACGGTTTAGACTTAAAACAGAATCAGTCTTATGTTTACTGGTTACTGTTTTACGGCTCATGGTTTTGCCTTCTGGTGCATATTTAAAGAGTATATTAAGCTCCGCAGGATAGTTTTCAAAGGTGAATGCCTTTTGTGTTATACCGCTTTGTTGAATAGCTTGAACAATATCCTCATAAGAAAGTTGAAGGATTTTTACCGCGTTTACCAATAAATTATTGCGTTCTTCAACAGGAAGTTGCTCAAACGCAAGGGAGGTTTTAGTTTGGCATATTTCCGATTGAGAAATACCACATTGTTCCACAAATCTAGCAAAAGCATGGGTAGATTTTGCAACCGCTGCACGCCGAATAAAATTGATGAAATAACGCAATATAGCAAGGTACACTTGCGCATCCATACGTTTTCCAAAACATTCACCTGAATTAATCGTAAACGCATAATTAAGCGTTTCCATCGTTACGATTTCTACTTCATTAAGCGGTGTTGTTACAACCAGTAATTTCTCACCACATTGATGACAGTAATTTAATTGTCGTTTTTCTGCGGAAAGCAAATGAGGTTGATACAGTTTGCCACAACAAGGGCATTTAGATTCAAATAAAACCTGATGTCTCAAACAACCAAAGTGCCACGCAAACCGCCATTCATTACGCAAATAAGGCGTTTCCTCTAAGCAACAATGGCAATAAGATTGACCGACTCGGAATGAGCGATTGCGTGAACCTCTTGAAATTACCCACTTCGCTTGACCTTTAATAAGCGTGTTTTCTCCGTTAATTGGTTTCAACACGGAATAAAGCGAATGACTGGCTAAGTTTACCTGCTGATTAAGTGATAATGCTGTAATATCTTCATAAATCTGCGGTGCTATCGGTTCAAATCCTCTATCTAAATCATAGGTCCATAATCGCCACTTATCCCAATAAAACCCTGTAAACGTAATCGGCTCCGTACCGCAATCTAAGGCAGCATGAATAAGCCACGAACTGATGCTTTCATTCGGATAAAGTGGAGTTCGGATAACCCCTGATTTTACCCGATAATTTTTCGTAAGCCCTGCGTTGGTTGTACCCATGAATTATGCTCAATAATGTCTAATGTAATTTGCTCAGTCCCACTTGTAATCGCTTCAACAGCACATACGGTTAATAAACAATGCACATTGCCTAAGTTGCCACCTGAGATCGTATGAATCTTTGTTGCTAACTCTGGCGCTTGTAGATTAGAACATTTCTTTAATGGCAAAATACCTTGAAATTGGAAGAGTAGTTTTTGAAAATCCTTATCCAATTTCCATATTGGCAACTCCGCTACATCAAAACAACTGGCATGCTGTGGATCGGTGTGTAAAACACGGATTGCATCTTTTGTGCCTACGCCTACAATCGGAATTTGCAATTCATTGCACAACATTTTAATCGCATTCATTACTTGGCGTTGCAAACGCGGTGTTCCCACAAGCAACGAATGAAATTCGTCAATAATCAGCATTTTTACCTTGTATTCACGGAATAAGTGAATCGTCTGATAACGCAATTTAGCGACACTGTCCGTTGGTCGATAAGGAATATAAAAACGTTCCAATAACGAGATATAAAGCTCTTTTTCATTTGCACTCGGCGGTGCTTCTGCCAAAATAATGGGGCTCACGCCGTCTGATTGGCTGTCCACAAAAGGTATGCCGTACAAATCATAAAAGTGTCGAATAAGCGTCGTTTTACCATTGTTAGAATCACCGACTACCAACAAATTGAACATACGAGGGCGTTTCGGCTTATTCATTAAGGAAACCAAATTATCAATGATCTTATTTGCAACGGCATAATCTACCCAACGTGGTTCATCTAAAAACTTAATCCGTTCCTGATTGCTTGCAGTCACTAAATGACGGAATTTTTCGTGAACATACTCATATTGCTTTTCCATTACTCAATCTCCCCAAATGTGAAATCATTATCTAAAAGCAAGTTAGAAGCAGGTGTTTTGACTGTTTCTGTTGGTTTGCTTTCGGGTAAACTTGTTGGGAGCACCACCTTGCTTTTCGCATGGACTTTCTGCCGTTGAGCCTGTCTGCGAGCTTTCTTAGTCCGATGTGCAGATTGTTCAATCAGCTTGCGCATTTCAGTTAATGCATCGTGAATCTGCTGCGAGTGAATCAGTTTTTCATCTTTCTCTTTCAAGAGCTGACGAACCTGTTTGTATTCCCAAATGCTCATATCAGGTAAAGATTGGTCTGCAAACGGAATCGGGAAATAACGTTTCAATGTCGGATCGTAGAACCAAATCTTGCCAATATTACGAGGATCTCGACGGAATAAAAATTCCTTACTCTTACCATTTTCATCTGAATCATTGATGTACATATTGAGTGCTACATCGTAGTAACGTAAACCATCAATTGTCACGCCATTATGCTGAATAGTCCGTTTTTCACTTGGCAAGAAATCAAGTAATAATGTTTGTTCATCAACAGGCAATTGTGGATGACCACAACCAATGTGATCTTTATCGCCCCAAATGCCTAATCGCCATTTCTGAACAGGAGACATACCTAGCGTAGAATGAACACGTTTGTGATATACGTTTACGATGTAGTTAATAAGCCATGTTTCAAATTCATCTAAGGTCATTACGGCTTCAGCTTCTGATTGATAGGTATCTTTCTCTTTCGTATTCGAGAATGTTGTACCACTCAAGCCATGAACTTCTTTCATAAATGTGCCAATAACGCGCTCAATGTGTCCACCGAACTCTGGACGACCAACAGGACGAAACTCAAGGGCAATACCATGTGCTTCACAAGATTTTGATAAATCAAGTGAACGGAAATCTGCACCATTATCAACGTGGATCTTATTCGGATAACCAAATACTGCCCATTCACCTTTCACGTTGTTATCCAGTAATAGTCGTTCTTTCGGCAAAATGCTGCTAGCAATGCACATAGCAACTGATGTTACCGATGGTGCATCAAGCGAAAGGTAATAGCCAGTAATCATTCGGCTATATACATCCATAGCCAATGTTAAATAAGGTCTGCCAATCGGTTTTCGGTACTGATTATCTACGATAATTAAATCAACAGGTGTATGGTCGATTTGAATTACACTCAAAGGAAAATCTACGTTAGGGAAGCTATTTGGCTTTGGCGTAAATTTATTTTTCGCTTTCTCTTTCTGTCCACGTTTACGCAACCTTTCTTCTTCCGAAACACGCAAAATTCGCTGTCGAATTGTGCGACGGCTTGGGCTATCAAGCCCTTTTTGACTGGCGACACGCTGTACTTCACGAATCGTCTGCTCAATCGTTGGGCGTTGTTTATGTAAATAAAACTCATTGATAACTGTCATTACTAATTCATCTTGTTCTTTACTTAAACGAGAATTACCTTCTGCCCAGCCACGCTTGCGACTTACTAAACCAGCGATAGAGCCGAGAGATTTGTACGCTTGGATCCAACGATATAGACTTCGATCACTCACACCCACTTCTTTTGCTCGCTCTTTTACAGAAGCAGGACAATGTTGCTCATAATTAAGCAACGGCTTAATCATTTCGTATTTTTCTAACGCTTTTTCCCAGTATTCATCACTGATTGCGCTTAAATCAACCGAAACATCTTCGCGTTCATTCACTTTTAAATTCTCAAGCTGATGAACACTAGCAATCTTACTTTGGCGAGTATGAAGATTTCGGATCATCACTTGTGCATCTTCATCTAAATACTCAATCAACTCATATTGTTCGTCATCTTCACGATTTACATAAATATTGCCTTTTTTCAAAATAAGACGACCACGCTCTAATCGACCGTGATAGCGTGGATGAATAAATCCCCTAGTCATTTGAATACCCCCAAACTTCGGTAAATTCAGATAATGCTTCAAACCAGTTGCAAGTCAGTTGCTTGGTTGCTAATAAGTGATAGATAATCTGTAACCCTTTGGTTCGATAAAGTGAACCTGTAAATAATCGAGAAAGTAGAAAATCTATTGTTGTATTGCCGTGTAATTTAACTTGAGTAAGTACCGCCTCAATATCTTCAGGATCGCACTGCAATCGCTTGTAACGCTGTACTGCATTAATATTAAATAACGCAAGGTGACGAATTCTATCTTCATCATAAATATGGAAGATGCACTCGTTCTTTTTGCTAAATGCCATTGTCGCTTTCCATTTTTCTTTCCAATCATGCCAATGCTCTTGCCATTTTGATTTCGGTTTTACTTCAATCAAAAGTGATGGTCGTCCATCATTGAAACGAATGAAGAAATCAGGTGTGTAAGGGTAAGTCATTCCATTTTTCACAAACAGAATACGAGTAGGTTGAGAAACAATTTCTTCTACCTGGCATATAAGTAAAATAGAGAAGAAAATCCCGTTCAAGTGTAGATTCGTAGGGAATACTCACTCCATCTTTAAAAGGGAGTAAACCTGATACGCTAAGGCGTGTGGGTTTGATCTTACGAACCTGTTGGAAAGTGGGTTCTGTATTCATAAATAATTTGACCTTTATTGGTATCTTTTAATATATTTTGACAGTTATTTGTAGCTTTAGTGTCATTAAATAGTATCTTCTGAGGGCAAAAAATAGGCTAAAGCCTTATTCTACCGTTCTAGATTTTGCCTATTATGACACTTATTTATAACTTTGACAGGTATCTAGATGGGGAAGGCGTGGCCAAAAATGATCAACAAGCTGTTTACTGGTTCACAAAAGCTGCTGAACAAGGATACCAATATGCACAAAACTATCTCTGTGCAATGTATGAAGACGGACGAGGTGTTACCCAAAGCGATAAACAAGCCGCTTACTGGTATACAAAAGCGCTGAACAGGGACACGCAGTCGCACAATATAATCTAGCCGTAATGTATGGATTAGGAAAAGGCGTTGAGCTAAACAGCAAACAATCTGTCTATTGGTTAGAAAAATCCGCTGAACAGGGAGTTCTTGGGATCGGCTATGAATATGGCAGTAGGGTAGTTCAAAATCTAAGCAAAGCCAAATACTATTACGGCTTGGCCTGCGATGGTGGCAATCAGAAAGGTTGTGAAAATTATGCTGAATTAGATAAACAAGGGGTGAAATAATAAAGCTGCGATTAACCCTATTCGTTATTTTAGGGCTGATAGGCTTGACAGGCTGTGAAAAAAGCTTAGAGGAGAGAAATTTGATGCCTCTTTTCAAACTGCACAAGAGAAATACCAAAACGAGGAGTACCAAACTGCTTTTGAGGATTTTAAGCAATTAGCCGATCAAGGCTATGCACCGGCAGAACTAAAAGTGGTGGAAATGTTGCTAGACGGAAAAGGAGTGCGGCGTAATGAAGCATTGGCGGTAGAACGATTGCAAAAAGCAGCGGAAAAAGGCGATGTAGCCATTCTTGCACACTTGGGGGAGCTTTATTATTCAGGGGAGTTAAAGAGCTTGCCGAAAAATTATCATCAAGCAAAAAATCTGTTTGAAAAAGCCGCCGAACAGAAACATTCACCAGCACAACTTCGGTTGGGCGATATGTATCAATACGGTTGGGGAACCCGTCAAAATAAACAGGCTGCAAAAGAATGGTACGGTAAGGCATGCGATAGTGGCTCTCAGGAAGGTTGTGAATTGTATCGCCTATTGGGTGAACAGGGGTATTAATATTCAAGCGGTGAATTTCGCAAAAAACTTCGGTATTATGTAGCAGTTGCACAAAGATTTAACCGATTGAAAACATTAACATCCCTATTGAAATTTTCACTCAATAGGGATTTTTATTATGACACAAAAGTTACTCAAACACGAGTTAGTTGAACGGTTGCTTCAACTGAAAGAAAAACAAGATTTATTAACAGTGCAAATGCAGCTTTTAGCTCAAGAGATTAGCGAGTTGGCAGATCCATTTATGCCGAAAACACCGAAAAGCCAGTCTATGATTACCACTCGTTTAATTGCACAAGTATTAAAGGAAAATCAGGGTACGTGGTTGGTGTGTGGAGATATCGCAGAACGGGCATTACGATTAGTTGGGCAGCTACAATTTGTTGATGTGGGGGATAACCATTATAAAGCAGTCAAAAGAATGTTGTTGCGGTTGGAGAAAAAAGGATTGATTGAGCGTACAGGATTTCATTGGCGATTGAAGCCATTAAGTTATTTCATTCGTGAAAACAACAGTAATCTACTACTATATTTGGTATATAGGACAGAAATAAATAAAACAGCTCCTATTAACATATAGGAGCTGTTTAGCTAATATATTACTCTTCATATTCATAATTTTTATTTTTTGAATATAATGGAAATTTTTCATTATCTGAAAGATGTTTTTCTTCAACTCTCAAATAATTTTCTTCAAATTCCTTGCTTTTCAAAATAAAATAATCTTTGTTATTCACAAGGATTTGATCTATTTCGTAAATAATACTCATAAATACCCTCCTAATGTTAAACTCACCATATTTAATCTTCAGATTTACTCATAAATCTAGTATATAGATCAGAATCAATAATATTTACACTATTATTGTGCTTTACAGCAATTTGCTTCGGTTGCTCTTCATCTGTATTATAAATAACCCATTCAGAACAATGCTTGTTTAATGCTCGAAATGAAACTGGAATCATTTTGTGACTCTGTCTTACTATATTTTCAGGAACACTTCTGTTTTCTTGAATTTCTCGACCTTTAACTCGCTTAATTGCAAGCTCTATATCACAATCTACAATAACCAATGATATGTTATAATCCAATTGTTTTAATTCTTTAAAAATTAATTCAAACTTATGAACATTTTTTAATGTAGCATCATACATAAAACTATAAAGCTCTTTCTGAGCAAGCTGGATCAACTTTCGAGCTATTTCGCTACTTTGCTCGTGAACTATAGCTGAGGCTTCATAGCCATATTCAGTTTGTAATTTTTCATAACTAGGAATTAATGTTTTTATTTCATCAGGATCAATAATTAAAAAACCAGCATATTGCTGTTGAATCAGTTTTCGGATTGTTGATTTCCCTGCACCACTTCCACCACCGATAAAAATTGCTACATTCCTAGACTGTAATGGCTGCGTAGTTTCTTTTATGTATTTATCAATAATAGATGCTATAATTTGAGCTTGTTCTTCGCTACAATCATCTAAGGTGGAAATAATATCTTGCATTTTTGATTTTATTATGGTACGTAATTTTCAACTTGGATGACTGAATTATAGTGTCGTTAGTGGGAAAAAGCAAGAAAAAGCCTTAAAATTCTGCATAAAAGAAAGGTATCTGAAAGCGATATTTAGACTTTCAATTTCCATCTTATATCCATAACACCTAATTCTATTCTCTCTACCACATCTTTATTAAGCCAATGCTTCAATGCGCCACGAACAGAAACAGTATGCTGCGGTTGAATGATTGGTTCTTGTCCATCTTGTATAAGGACAAGTTCCGTTAATTCATTAACAGTAAAGTAATGATTTGGTTTTACTTTCATTTCAGCAAGCACCATTTGGCGTAGCTTTCCCTTGAAACGATGCTGATAAGTGCGGTAGGTATAAAGCTCCGTATTGTATTCATCAGTTAGGGCTTCTGATTGCATAACCTCAATGGCTGCTTGTAACTTATCAAGTTTACTTTCCACCAAAGCAAGGTGTTCTAGCACTTGCTTACGTTCACGCTGCAAGCAGTCAATTTTTGCTTGAATTTGACTTAAATAGATTTTCTTTGCCATTACATTACCAGTCTTTCTACTTGTCTATGATTACCTTGCCAATAGCCTTTCCAAACATTATCAGATGAAGTGCTGAGGCATTTACTGGTGATATCATTGAAAATGGTTAAATTGTCCAGTTTACGAGTATCTTCACGATAGGCGACCTCATTGGCATAATTATCAAGATACACGTTACTCATTTTGTGAACTTGTCCATAGTACATACGTTTGAAACGTGCAAAGTAACTTTCGGCAAGGTTATTGGTAATCCCTTCATCGCTACGATATTCTTTTTGATGGTTCACTCGTTGTAAGTCGTAATCCACGATTAATTCATCATAAGCACTGTTTTCATCGGTATGGATACGGCTATTTGGTTCAATATATGCAGTAGCTAATTTCTTCACGGTTTCTGAATTTTCTGACAAAATAGGAAACGTGATGGTTCTCTTTGCGCCGGCTAGTTGCGGATTAGACAAAGTGTCCTGTTCAGTGTAACGTTCACGCATTACCAGTACGCCACGTTTATTGGGATTGGCATTTTCTTTTAAGCGTCTATCTACACGTTCTGTTTTCTTATTCTTTGGACGTGGAGCGGAATGCACGTAAGTACCATCAATATGGATTTCGCCTGATAATGGGAAAAGTTCACGCTGTACAATCAGACTTTCTCGGATTTTATGTGATAAAGTAAAAGCGGTTTTGTACTGTACATTCAAATCACGAGAGAGCTGACAGGCTGAAATACCTTTTACCGCATTAACAAATAATGCAATAGCAAATAAATAGGTTTGAATCGGCAATTTATGGTTTGCAAAAATCGTACCTGATGTAATGCTAAACGTGTGTTTGCAATGTTTGCACCGCCATTGTTTACGTGTAGAGATAAAGTAGGCTTTATGTTGTACACCGCATTTAGGGCAAACTTGTTCATTTTTACTTCTCCAGCGTAATTCATGCAATAAAGAAAATGCTTCCGCATCAGATAGTCGAGCTATCTTTAGCGGACTTAATTTTCTTGCTGAGCTAGATAACAAAAAATGCTGTGCCATAAATCTAAAAAAATGTAAAATATGGGTATATAAGATGATTTAATCATACTCAAAAACTACATTTAAGTCAATATAAGATACAAAAATGAGTATAAGCAACCGTTTAAGAGAAGTGATGGAGTATAAAGGCTTGAATATTAAAGCCTTTGCTGAATTACTTGATGTACCTTACCGCACCCTTCAAAACTATTTGCTCAATGAACGTGATCCGAGTGCTGAAGTTTTAATCAAAGTTAGTGATGTATTGAATGTCGATTTGAATTGGTTAATGCTTGGTAAAGGAGATATGTTTCGTAGTTCAACGAATGAAAATAAATTGAATGAAAAGGAAAAGCAGTTAATCGGGTACTATCGAAAAATGTCTAGTGATACACAGACTGCTTTTGATGCAACATTTAAGTATTTGATTGATAAGTAGTAAGCAGAAAATCTTTTTCGCTCATACAGCTGGTGATATAGGGTGATTTATTAATTTTAATAAAAGAAAACCGCCATTACTTAGTGACGGTTTAAATATTAATCTAGCAATGTTTTTGATTTTAAAGCCTCTAAAGAAGATGCTTGGAGGATAGACTGCATTTGTTGAATTGCCAGCTTATTCAATATTCTTAATCTTTCTAATTGCGGAATACCTTGCTCAATCAATAGTGCATTTTGGCTTTCTAAAGAGGCTAATACTGTTAGTTGTTCTATGCTTGCCTCATCTCTTATATTTCCTTTTCTTCCTGGATTCTCCTTTCTCCATTCTGCAGCACATTTTCCAAATAAAGCTTTGTTTAATACATCTGCTTCAATTGCATATATACGTCCTTGCTTTGAGTTATCTAATAATGGTGGGATTAAGTGAGTTTTAACAGCATCTGTATGTATACGGTAGTTTACTTTTGATAGAATACGCTTTACATTCCACTCTAACTGCCCTTCGGATGCTTCTCGTTGTTTTAAGCGTTGAAATTCAGAAATTAAATACAATTTAAATTCAGGGCTTAACCAAGAACCAAACTCTAATGCAATATCCTTGTGGGCATATGTGCCACCGTAACGCCCTGCTTTGGCTGTTATTCCAATAGCATTAGTTTTCTCAATCCAAGCTTTTGCAGAAAGTATAAAGCTATTTGAGCCAGATGCGTTTTTAATTCCCTCGAATTCGGGGGAATTAAAACTTGCATTATTTAATCTTTCCCAAACACCTAAAAATTCTAGTGTACTACGATTCCTTAACCAAGATTCTATTAAAGCACTCCCTCCATCGAAGCGCTTACACATATCTGTAAGGCAAATATAGTCTTCACCACCTAAATTTTGAATCTGAATATCTGTTCCTTGAACATTAATGACCTCATTTTTTGCCATAATTTTTTACTCCTTATCTTATAAAAGATAACTGATCTGACATCTACTAAAATCTGTTTGAATTAAAAAATCGTCACAAACAACTCTTAGTTTCATAACTAGCTTATTTTTAAATGTTTTTTCTAATGTTGTTTCGACAATTTGAGTTTCTTAGTAAAGTGATATTGTACTATGCTAGATTAGGGGTAAGTAACACTAATCCAAAATACCGTCTGCTATATTCATCTAAATCTTCACGGACGATATTTTTAAATATAGTTACTCATGTGAAGATATTTTATTCAGGAATAGCTATTTTAAGTAAATCTTTCAATGCCTTAATTTCACTATCCTTCTGCTCAAGCAACTTATTCAATAAATGTTCCTTTTCACTTGCATGGGAAAGTGCCAACTTCAATCGCTCAATTTCGATTAACAGTGATGATTCTCCTACACCTTGATACACAGAACCCAATGGTGATTCAATTTGAAAGCAGATATTTTTTCACCTGATTGAATTAACTCAACAACATCAATATCTAAGATTTGAGCAATTTGTTCTAACTTATCTAAGTATACCACGCTCAATCTTCGCATAGCCATTTAATGACATATTCAGCTTTTCTGCCATTTGCTCTTATGACCATGCTTTTATTTCACTCATTTCCCGAATTTCCTCATGGATATTCATTGTTTACCCACTCATTGATTAGCATACCCACAACTAGTGTAGATTGATGCACATTGTTAGTTACTACATCAATTTTTCCGTATAATATACCATAACCACGTACAAATCTTCCCCTCATTAGCAGATATTTTCCCTAAATTGAAGGGTTAATGCTGATGACTTTTTTCAACGCCAGTGTGATACGACGATAGCCATAATTTATTTGATCTTTGTGATAAATGTGTTCAATTTGCTGAGCAATGTTAGCATGGTTATCAACTTTCTCAGTGAGATGATAAAAAAGTACTGCGTTTTAACCTACTAAGCCGTAACAAAAGTACAAGAGGAAATTAGTGACGTAACGCTTTTACAATCTTGGCTTTTTCCGTATTTCAACCTTTGAATAATCAGACTATGGGTAGGAAAACACAAAGTGTAAAGCGGCTTGCCTTGCAGACTATTCCCCTTTTTGACCAATTTTATGACAGAGAATTTAAACTTAGGCGAGAAAATTTATTTGTGGCGACGAACAGCTAGTCCCTTGATGCCGATATTTGGTAAGCCATAGTCTGAGAGCTGTCTTTTCAATCTGAAAATTCTGTCGAGTAAGCGACCAATTTTTACCGTTTTAGAGATAAAATTCTACGACGTACTGTGTGAAAGATTCACTATATTTAGTCATAAAAAATCTGCACCTTAATTTGTAAGTCAATACAATTTTTGGGGTACAGATCAATACTAAGGTAGTTTTTTGTATTATTTATTCTAGCGTGTTCTGTTTTAAAGGATCTTCCCCATACTGATTTTCCCCTTTAGTACCTTCAAGAACGCCTATAACAACAGTGAGCATCATACCAATAATCTCTCCAATAACAGGGATAAGCATAATTAAAAATCCTAACGCAAACCAACCCGATTTATTTGCATCATGCAATCGTCTGACGCTAATTGCAATAGAAGGTGGTAGCATCGCAAGCAAAATAATAAATGCAGGAATTGCTCCAACGCCAGTCAAACCAACAATAAGCAATATAATCGAAATGAGAGTATTAAAAAGAGTAAATCCCCAATACTCTCGTTTTCTTGCTCGTCCTTTAAAATTGACGTAATTTCTAGTATAACCTTCAATAAAGTAGGTAAATAATGAAGTTTCAGTTGCCATAGTGGACTCCTTATTTGTGTTGATTAAAAGAATTGGTTGTTCAGATTCTTTAACTTCTAGTGATAGTTCAGGCTCATATCTTTCATGACAGAATTTCTGAGCTAGATGCCCTAATTCGTGAGAAACTGATCCGTAATAAAGGACTAATAGAAAAGGGGCTAAAATGAGTTCAATCGGAAATGCGATGATAAGAATGATTGAATCAACAATCATTAATAAACCAAATGTAACTAGATAGAAAAAGTAGAATTTAATGAATTGATGCCAATTTCGAATAAGGAAAAAGAGATTTTTAGGTAAGTGGAATAAATCTCCCCAATTACCACTAATAGCATAGCGAATAATGCCGCATTGGATCAATGGATTACAAATTAAGCCCCAAATGCCGTAGATGACGAAACTTAAAATGTAGTCCTGAATATAATCGGTTAAATATCCTTCAAGTCCACCAGTGATCAACTCCCAAATATCTAAGAAAAATCCAATAATGCCCTTCAATCCGAGTGCATAACATAGGATGGTGGGAACCGAAAAATACAGTAAGGTAACGGCCGTAACTTGCAGACCTTTCAGAAAGATGTTTCCAAAATGCAGTGACTGTAGAGGTTTATTTCTCGACAAATCCGCCACCATTTGCACTTGCCAACCTTTGATAAAGATTATGCCAAAAGGATACTTAATAAAAGGGAATAGTAAGAGCAATGGGAGAACCCACAGCTTTTTATAGAAGGATTTATCGGCAAAAAGATAGGTATAGCTCTCCCGATACTCATTCGCTAGGCGGTTAAAGATACTCATAGTTTCCTTTGTGTTGTTTTGATTACGCCTTTACTCATATAAAAGGCTAATATGTACTTTATCAGATGTTCATTTATAGGTAAATAATCGACAAAAATAACAATAAAAGATAAGTGAGGTTGTTATGTCGAAATTGTCTGTAACAGAAGTGGATAGATTGATTGGGAAGCGGATCCAACAGCGTCGCAAAGAGTTGGGGCTGACAGCATCTATCCTTTCTGAGCAGATTGGCATTGCACAGCAACAGCTTTCACGCTATGAGCGTGGCGATAACAAAATCAATGTATCGCACCTTGTCGAAATTGCCGTAGCTCTTGATACGGAAATTGGTTGGTTCTTTTTGGATTGCCTTTCGGATGAACCGAAAACATCACGCAAGTTTATTCCTGTGGCGGAAGATGAAATACGCACCCGTTTAGCTCATCACTTAGATAACTTAAATGCAGATGAACGCAGAGGATTGTTGGTCTTTTTAGACACGTTGCAACGATAACTTAACAAATTGCTCATTTTTTGATACATTAGAAAACTCGTTAGGCATAGTCTACCGAGTTTTCTTTATTTGATATAAAAGAAAATCAGCGAATTTTATACCGTACTTTAAAGCAGCCCCTTTGGGTTTTATTACTGTGTCTGCTGCATACTAGTATTGAGTATGTAGTGGGAAGTTATGTAATAAAATTTGGGATTTCCATATAGCATTTCATTTAGGAATGGTATGCTCAAATTATGAAATGATTGATTTATGGCTGTTATATGAAAGAATGTTCAAAATATCAGCAGTTAAACTCATCAAAAATTTTTCCTTGACATAATCCAGCCCTTTCTCCAGCTGGATAGTTTCAAAAATACCGAAATTTCCAAAAATCACTTGACAAAATAAAGAGCTTGACAAACACCCTATAAAATAATACATTTTTGCCCACAGAGAATAGTCCCTTCATTATGACTTTGTTTTTTAAGCCTAAAAAGGCTTGGAAATTTCAAAGTTTTAATGAAGGGATTTTTGTTTCTATGGCACAACATTTTCGGTTATCAGCGGCAGCACGCCAGCTATCAGTAGATAGCTTGGCGAGCTTGTCTGATGCCGAAATTTTTCAGCTATTGAAACAAGCTCGTTGGGGAAATGCAGATGAAATGAACGATGTTATTTGTCCGCATTGCCATACTCGCCACCACGCCTATTTTATTTCTACTCGTAAACAATGGCAGTGCAAACATTGTCAGCATCGTTTTTCTATTACAGCAGGCACGATTTTTCAAGATGCAAAACTTTCTTTACGTAAAATTATGTTAGCCATTTTCTATTTTGCGACCGAAAGTAAAGGCTTATCCGCCATTACGTTATCACATAAACTCAATGTACAATACAAAACTGCATGGGTGTTGCTACATAAATTTCGTGAATCCCTTGATAAAGCCAAAGATTTAACTCCGCTACATGGCGAGGTTCATATTGATGGAGCTTACACGAACTACTACATTCGCCCTAAAAACTTTCGCCATAAACGTATTGATAGACGGAAGAAACGCTATCAACGTGCAGATAAGTCTTGTGTGTTGGTATTCCGTCAACGTGCAGCTAATCAAGAAGTCATGAAAGGGGCTGATAGAAGTATCGTTGCTTTAGTGAAGGAAGAAAATACGCAAGATATACTTCATTTAACACAACGATTGGTCAAGCCAAGCAGCACGATTCATGCTGATGAAAATCCTGCCTATGATAGCCTTACCTTTTATTATGATTTATGGCGAGTAAATCATTCTCAAGAGTATCGTTCGATTGATGGTATAACGAATAATCTTGCTGAATCCTTTTTCGCACGACTACGACGAGCAATTACAGGTATCTATCACAAGATGAACAATAAATATCTGATGTTCTATGCAAATGAAATTGTATGGCGAGAAGATAACCGCCGAAAAAGTGTCAAAGAGAAATTTGAGCAATTACTAAAATGCTGCTTAAACACCTTACCTTCACGAGATTTTACAGGTTACTGGCAAGGCAATAAAAAAGCTGAAGCATTGTTTGGCTTAGCAAGTCTAACCGCTTCAAACGACTTACACTACATGAATGCAGCATAAATAAAAACCAATGTACACCTTACTCAAATATCTTATGAGTAATTTAAAATGTTTATGGTGGCTTGCTTTATACAGAATATGTATAAAATCTCCCACAATGCTCCGCATGCATAAAAAAATATCTCTTACCGCAAGAGTAAATATCGCCTATCTACTTGTAATGGAAGATTTGTTGTGAATTAAAAAGCCTTTAGCTTTATTGAGCTAAAGGCTTTCTTTTTGAGATTAACTGTTTGATTTTTTGACTTTGTGCAACTGCTACATAATACCGAAAACTTTGCAAAATTCACCGCTTGTTATATTAATGGTGCGTAACATTATCTTCTATTTTCAAATCTTCTTCCTGTGCCTGTAAATACGCGGTTCTTCCGAGATAGTGTAGCTGATAAACCGCTTCTATTACCTCATCAGCCATTTTTTCGGCAACGGAAGCAGAGGGTAATTCAAGCTTATCGTTATTTTCATTTTCTTGGTGGTAAGAAAACATAAATGTTGCTCCCTTTGCGATCTCATTTAAATATATCTCGCCTCCCTCAACCAAAATATCGCTTAATTCAACAAATTTTAAATAGCCCATACACCAGAAATCAGTAATAAAAATGCCTTCGTCGTCCTCACCGAAATAATCAAACAACGGTTCAAAAGGGCTATTTTCAGGATCAACATTGAGCGAATGAACGATACTGTTGTAATGTCTTAACAGCAAATTAATCACTTTCTCTACCGTTTTCATCTTGGCTTTCTCAAAGTTAAATAACGGCTTCAACCAGAAATCCATCGAATAATGCACAGGAGAGCTAATCAGTGCGGTTAAATAACCATCTAATGCCGACATAGATCGAATAGGAAAATCTTCTTCATTAACAGGTGCATATTTTTCAAGGTATTTTTCTAACTCGCTAAATTCTTTTTCGGAAAGCGGATTTATTTGCATAATTTCTGTTTTATTCATATCAATTCACCTAAGTAAAAATAATGGCTGCGTATTATAGCAGCCATTCGTCATTCAAATTAAAGCTCCCCACGCTTTAACATTCCCTGTTTTTTTAAATTAACAAGCAGAATTGAAATCGCAGCTGGGGTAATGCCGGAAATACGGCTTGCCTGACCAATCGAAACCGGGCGATGTTGCATTAATTTAGCACGTACTTCGTTAGATAAACTGTCCACTTTATCATAATCAAACTCTGGTGGAATTTGCGTGTTTTCGTGGCGTTTGTGGCGTTCAATTTCGTTATATTGATGCTCAATGTAGCCTTGGTATTTAATCGCAATTTCCACCTGCTCAGCGGCTTGTTTATCTTCAATAGCTGGAGCAAACGGGGCGATTTGAGTGAGTTTTTCGTAGCTCATCTCTGGACGGCGAATTAAATCTTCACCGCTTGCTTCACGGGCAAGTGGCGTGCTTAATAACGCATTGAGTTCATCTAAATTTGGCATTTGTAAGTGAGCCCACGTCTGTTTTAAGCGTGTGCGTTCTTGTTCAATCGCTTCCATTTTTTGATTAAAACGAACCCAACGAGCTTCATCAATTAAACCTAGCTGGTGAGCAATCGGTGTTAAACGAATATCGGCATTATCTTCACGCAATAATAGACGGTATTCCGCACGAGAAGTGAATACTCGGTATGGCTCTTTTGTGCCAAGCGTGCAGAGATCGTCCACCAATACGCCGGTGTAAGCCTGATCACGAGTTGGGAACCAAGACTCTTTACCTTGCACCTGTAATGCCGCATTAATCCCTGCTAATA